>NZ_JCAPET010000003.1:0-198959 GCF_059735245.1 Gorillibacterium sp. sgz306347 | reverse complement strand
TTTGAAAATGATATCCACCCTCGGATCAAGCAAGTCCTGCACGGAAAGCCCCCCTTTTGTTACCAGTATACCATGCTAACGTTGCTCCACAAATCCGCTTTTTCCTACTGTTAAGCATCTTCTTTGATCTCCGACACCAATTATTTCGCGGCTTCAATCCACGCTCCGCACGGGGAGCGACTAAAACTTTTTATCACACGAAGGGTATTCAGTTTTGTTTCAACCCACGCTCCCGCGCGGGGTGCGACATGCTGATAGACCGACACACTGGATGCCCCTACCGGTTTCAATCCACGCACCCGCGCGGGGTGCGACCCGGTCCCCGGTCGATCGACACGGTTATGACCTCGGTTTCAATCCACGCACCCGCGCGGGGTGCGACCGGATCAGCTGCGAGAGCGTGTCCGGCACGTTGCCGTTTCAATCCACGCACCCGCGCGGGGTGCGACGTAGTTGGCCTCGCGGAGTTTTACGGGCTCAAACGGTTTCAATCCACGCACCCGCGCGGGGTGCGACCAGTTCAGACGTTTCGTCGCTATCATCGTCGGATGTTTCAATCCACGCACCCGCGCGGGGTGCGACGGACTTTATGGTCGCTTTGTGTCAGACATTAGAGGTTTCAATCCACGCACCCGCGCGGGGTGCGACGGATAAGAAGGTCATAACGATGGGCGACTTGGCAGTTTCAATCCACGCACCCGCGCGGGGTGCGACGCAGAATCGGAGGTTTCGGCCTATATCCGGTACGGTTTCAATCCACGCACCCGCGCGGGGTGCGACGGGACATCGTCGGCTACGGGATCCTGGGTGCCGTGTTTCAATCCACGCACCCGCGCGGGGTGCGACCTGGCTACGTTTGGTGGTACGGCATCCGGTCCGGTTTCAATCCACGCACCCACGCGGGGTGCGACCCGGCTGCGAGCTGGCGAAGGCAATCACCGTCACCTGGTTTCAATCCACGCACCCACGCGGGGTGCGACAGACATGCAATGGAGCGATGCGATCGGAACATCCGTTTCAATCCACGCACCCACGCGGGGTGCGACGATTACCAGTGGCTTCTCCAAGGCCAAAAACGGCCGTTTCAATCCACGCACCCGCGCGGGGTGCGACATAGATTGTGCCTATTCCATTAACAAAGACATTGTAGTTTCAATCCACGCACCCACGCGGGGTGCGACTCAATCAACATTATGTACGTTGTGGACAACACCAGTTTCAATCCACGCACCCACGCGGGGTGCGACAGCGGAAAATTGCCGAATTCATCTGATACCAAGATAAATTCAACTCGTTTTCCAATCTCTATAGTAACAAATAAGCATAGCATTTTCCTTGACATTTTCTACTTTCACGAAAAAACTTTCGAATTCGACAAAATCTGAGGTGCGAAGGAACCGGGAATTTCATGGGAGCTTCCCATTCGCACCACTAACTCGCCATGTTTGATGTGGTGGCATTTTCGAGTGCTATTTTGAAGATACTCTTTTTTTAGTGCATGGAACGCAAAGAATGAATCTCCTCTGCGGATAGCCCAGTTGCTTTTACGATGGTTTCTACGTCAACACTACGTCCCAGTAACCTGACAGCCGTTTCAACTTTTTCTTCCGCTCTACCTTCCGCCTTCCCTTTCTTTATACCAGTTGTCAATGCGTTTTCAATCCGGAACTTTTCGTCACTGAGCGCTTTCGTTCGGGCATCATACGCCATTCGTGCCGCCGCATCCTTGCTTAATAACCCCAGCGTGTCCATCGCTTTTTCAGCATCGGCTCCTTCATCGTTTCCCCTCCCAGTTTGTTCGATCCGCACCTTTCAAAAAAAGCAGCCAGTTGACCAGTCCGCCTTCCTCCAACGGTACCGCTGGCCGTTCCACTTTTGGCTACTCCAAGATATGAATTTCGATATCATCCAGCAACCAATTCCGCTATGGCCCTTCCACAAGTGTGGAATACGCTGTGATACCGGTCATTCGGCAAACAGTGAATAATTCAAAATATTATTTCCACTCTCCTCATTGTTTGTTTCAATTCACGCTCCCGTACGAGGGAGCGACAGTATTTGGAGACGCGGAGAAAGGCGAAAAGCAAGTTTCAATCCACGCTCCCGCACGGGGAGCGACCAGCTCACATCCTGGCCACGGCAGCCGAGCTCATGGTTTCAATCCACGCCCCCGCACGGGGAGCGACGCACTTCTTCGCGCTTAACAAATCGCGTATCCCGAGTTTCAATCCACGCCCCCGCACGGGGAGCGACATGGCTTATCGCCAAGGATAACGTTGAAGTCATTGGTTTCAATCCACGCTCCCGCACGGGGAGCGACCCTTCCCGGTGCTTGAGAAGCGCACAGTAATCAATGTTTCAATCCACGCTCCCGCACGGGGAGCGACAAGTTCACTACGTTGAAACCCAGCCGATTGCTGAGTTTCAATCCACGCTCCCGCACGGGGAGCGACTCGCTCGAGATCCGGACGCGCTGATCGACCTTGTGGTTTCAATCCACGCTCCCGCACGGGGAGCGACGTGAGGCGAAAGGAGAAAAACCATGATTAACTACGTTTCAATCCACGCTCCCGCACGGGGAGCGACTTGAACGGTTCAGACTGTGGCTAAGGAACCGACCGTTTCAATCCACGCTCCCGCACGGGGAGCGACGGATCTTCGGGCGGACACTGAAGGCGGGTTGATCGTTTCAATCCACGCTCCCGCACGGGGAGCGACGGTATGCGTCTACCGCGTCGATCCCCTTGGTGTCGTTTCAATCCACGCTCCCGCACGGGGAGCGACGTCCTACCAGTTGCTTGCAGGACATTTCCAAACTGTTTCAATCCACGCTCCCGCACGGGGAGCGACGTATTGCGCCTTGTTTCCGCTTGTCGCCGGTTTGCGTTTCAATCCACGCTCCCGCACGGGGAGCGACCAAGTCGAGCAAAAAAGTGATCGAAGCCGGTAAAGTTTCAATCCACGCTCCCGCACGGGGAGCGACGCGACTCTGCTTCCGGTGGGATATCCAAAAATGGGTTTCAATCCACGCTCCCGCGCGGGGAGCGACAGCAGGTGCGACAAACCCTTATACAGCAAGGGTTTGTCGCACCATTTCCGCGAACCTCCATTTTCTACACCCAGAACGCGGTTTACCATAACCCAAAAAGTGCCTTCCGCTCAATACTGGCGCGGTGCGCGAACCTCCCGGGGTTTTTATGTGCGCTTGGGGTTCGCGCTTCATCCTCATTTTACCAGACAGGTTCACGCTAGTATATCTCCATTTCATACTCCCATCCCCCCTACCGCTGATATTGCTCATTCCCTTAACACTTCCATTACAACCCTCGCACCCATTATAAAACCCGCAACAAATTTCTCACCCGCATGTAGCGCATTTGATTCCCCATACAAACCCAAAACATCCTCCATTAGTGAAAAATCCTCTTCGGATAATTTGCTTTTGCACAGTTGCATCGACTGAGCAATCCGTCTGTTTAGGTCTTGCAATTGCGGTTCCATAGGTTCCTGAGTCTCATCCGGGTTCCATTGCCCCATATACAAATCTTTTAAAATACTCTTCAACCGCTCCACCCCCCAGCTTACTCCACACAATCTTAGCGAATTTTTCGCTAAAAATCAATAGCGGATAATCCGCTAGCATAAGATGTTGCTGAGGTGGTTTAGATGTATAAACGCATTAGAGATTTGCGAGAAGACAAAGACATGACGCAAACGCAGATTGCAGCCTCCCTTGGATGCAGCCAACGCGTCTACAGCAACTACGAGCGAGGCGAAATTGACATCCCTACGGCCATTCTGATCAAACTTGCTGATTTGCACAAGACAAGCACCGATTATCTTTTGGATCGGACAAACCGCAAGTCTCCATACCCTAAAGACTAGTATTGCATTACATAGCACAAGCCTCATCTGTAACACGGCAATTACTTTTCTCCTCAATAGTCCTTCCGCAAAAAGTCCGCCCTCAAGCTTGTTATCTCTTCATATGGACCAGGAGGCATATACACGCATGAACATCACCCTCGACAAAGCCTTCATCAAGTATGGCGAACGAACGTCGGCGGAATTCGAGTTGTGAAAAAGACAATGGACTCTACCGAATCAGCCCTCTTTTTATCCACCCGGAATACCAGGGAAAAGAAATCGCCCACCATGTCTTTGCCTTAATAGAACGGATTAATCCGGATGCAACGACATGGGAGCTGGACACCATCCGGCAAGAGGCGGGAAACTGCTACTTGTACGAAAAGCCAGGCTTCAAAAGAACCGGTCAAGCAAAAGCAATCCGCAAAAATATGACCCTTCTTCATTACGTAAAACATCTCCGATAAAGGAAAGGAGCCCCCATGAACAACCCGATCCACATCCTCGTTGCCGAGGACGACAGCGACATCAGCCAGCTGCTATGCAGCATTATCAAAAAAAGCGGCTACGTCCCCCAGCCGGCCTTTTCCGGGACGGAGGCGCTGCTCTACCTGGAGCAGCGGCAGTGGAGCCTGGTGCTGCTCGATCTGATGCTGCCGGGGATGACGGGCGAGGAGCTGCTTCAGCAGATCGGCGAGCGGGGCGATACGCCGGTCATTATCATTTCGGCCAAAGGCGAGCCGCAGACCAAGGTCGCGGCGCTGCGCGGAGGCGCGGATGATTTTATCACGAAGCCCTTTGACATCGAAGAGGTCTCGGCCCGGATCGACGCGCACCTGCGCTTGTATGCGCGGCTCGCGCAGCCGGTTTTGCCGAACACGCTGCGGCACAAGGGGCTGGTGCTGGACCGCGAAGCGATGTCATTTGCCGTAGACGGAACGGAGCTGACGCTTACCGCGCGGGAATACGAGATTCTGGCCCTGCTTATATCCGCGCCCAAAAAGGTGTTCACCAAAGCCAACCTGTACGAAAGCGTTTGGCGCGAACCTTACTACGGGGACGACAACACGGTCAACGTCCACATGAGCAACCTGCGGAGCAAGCTGACGAAGGCCGCGCCGGGAAGCGACTATATTGAAACCGTCTGGGGCATGGGTTACCGGCTCAAGCCTTAAGACATTCTTAAGAATTGGCTTTAGCTCTTCTTATGGTTTCGCTTTTATCCTTGGTCTATCAGCTGAAGGAGGCCAAGACAAGGATGCACGACTATGTTTTGCAAACGAATCAGTTATCCAAAACCTTCAAAGGCCATATCGCGCTGGACAAGGTCAACCTGTCCATCCGCAAAGGCGCCATCTATGGCTTCATCGGGCAAAACGGGGCCGGCAAATCGACGCTGATCCGCCTGGTGACCGGGCTTGCTTTTCCCACGGGCGGGACGATGGAGCTGTTCGGGGCGAGCGAGGAACAGGCGCTGATCCAGGCGCGAAAGCGGATCGGCTCGATCATCGAGAGCCCGGCCTTGTTCCCCCATATGACCGCCGCCGAGAATCTGGAGGCGAACCGGATTCTGCGCGGCATCCCTGGGCAGGAATCCGTTCCCCGCATGCTGGAGCAGGTGGGCCTGCAAGGGACCGGCCGGAAAAAGGCGAAAAATTTCTCGCTTGGCATGAAGCAGCGGCTCGGCCTGGCGATTGCCCTGCTGGGCGATCCCGAGTTCCTCATCCTGGACGAGCCAACCAATGGGCTCGATCCGATGGGCGTCGTGGAAATGCGCGAGCTGCTCAAAAAGCTGAACCGCGAACGGGGCATTACGATCCTGATTTCGAGCCACATTTTGAGCGAGCTGCACCTGCTGGCCACCCATTACGGCATTATTCACCGCGGCGAGCTGCTGGAGCAGCTTACGGCCAAGGAACTGGACGATAAGTGCCAGCAGTACGTGCTGATCAAGGCGGACAACCCGGAAAAAGCGGCGACGGTCCTTCGCGAGCGCCTAAACACAGCCGAATTCGAAGTGATGCCGGACGGGTCCATCAAATTGTACGGGCGCCTGGAGCAGCCGGGCAAAGTATCGTCCCTGCTGTTTTCCGCCGGCCTGGAGCTGGAGAAGTTCATGCCGATGGGCGAAGACCTGGAAAGCTACTTCACGAAGCGGATCGGAGGACAGGCGCATGTATAATCTGCTTCGGGTCGAGTTCTTCAAGTTGCGCAAAAACCGGTCGTTCCGGGTGCTGCTGCTTGCCCTTGCCGCCGCCTCGCTGGCCTATCCCTTGCTGTATTATTTTGATAGCCGGGCCACCGGACTCCCGCAGTACACGGGAGCCGAATTTTTGCTCACCTTTTTCTCAGGCAATGCTTATATCATGAAAATCGGTGCGGCGGTGCTCGCGGGCTTTTTCATCGCCAATGAGTATTCTTCCGGGGTTATGAAGACGATCGCCTCCTCGGGCAACGCCCGCTGGCGGCTGTATGCGGCAAAGCTGGTCGTTTTCTCGGTCGGCGTGATGATTCTCTCGCTCGTTTTTCCGGTCGTCAGCACGGTGGAAGTTACCTTCCTGTCCGGGTTCGGGCATCTGCCGGAGGAATTCTCAACGCTATTCATTCCGCGTATTCTGGGGCTCACCTTGTTGTACACGGCCAGTTATGCGGCGATTGCGGTGTTTTTCACCACGCTTCTAACCGACAGCGGCAAAACGATCGCGGTCTCGATTCTTTTCTTCGCCGGGATTGATATGGTATTGCTCCATGCGGGCTCCCGGCTTGCTTTTGTAAAGACGATCTATGACTACTCTATTTTCAAAAAGGTAACGGATATCGGCAACCCCGCCATTCCCGGCGCGGATTGGCTGGCGCTCCTGCTGGTGCCGGTGTTGACGTTTGCCGCGGCCGGGCTGCTGGGCATTCTCGTGTATCGCCGAAAAGAAATCAAATAACGGAGGAAAGGAGCGGGGGAGCATGCTGATCCTTACGATCCTGGCGGTAGCGGCGGCGGCTCTCCTGCTCGTCCGTCTGCTGATGCTGAGGCGCGAATTGGGGCGGGTGACGGAGCAATTGAGGAGCTACAACGAACGGGAAACCGGCAAAAAAATCGAAGTGGCCCTCTTCGACCGGAAGCTCGAAGCGCTGGCCGGGCAAATCAACCGCCACACCGAGCGCATCGTTGAAGCGGAAGCCGGGCGCAAACGCGTTGAAAACGAGCTGCGCCAAGCGGTAGCGAACATTTCCCACGACATCCGCACCCCGCTGACCTCGATTTCCGGGTACCTTCAACTGCTGGAATCGGAGGCCGCAACGCCGGAGGAAAAACGCGAATACGTCGCCATCGTCAAAAACCGGACAAAGCGGCTGCACGCGCTGCTGAACGATTTTTATGAGTTGTCCGTGATTGAGTCGCTGGACTATGTCCTGAAAACAGAAAAGCTCGGCATGACCGCGCTGCTCTCGGACATTTTGGTCGGTTTTTACGACTCGTTCAACGAACGCGGCCTCACGCCGGACATCCGGCTGCCCGAGGAGAATGTGACGGTGTACGCCGACGAATCGGCCGTGCGCCGGGTTGTGGAGAATTTGCTGGTGAACACGATCAAGCATGCCGCCGGGCAGGTGGACATCCGCTTCGAACGGCAGCGGGACACGGCCGCTTTGACGATTGTCAACGACGCGAAGGAGCTCGCCGGAAGCGACGTCAGTCTCTTGTTCGACCGTTTCTACACCGCCGACCGCACCCGATCCGCCCAGGGAACGGGGCTTGGTCTTTCCATCGCCAAAAGCCTGATGATCAAAATGGGCGGCACGCTGACCGCCGAGCTAACCGGAGATAAGCTGACGATGACCTGCCGCTGGAGGCTTGGTGCGGAGGGGAGGGGGTAGCGGGTGGATGAGGTTGATTCAGCGATAAATGTGCTCTAAAGTCCTGATCTCACAATCAAGACCCATAAGAAGGAATCCTTTATATCAAAGAATTCTTCATATGGGTCTCGGTTCGATTGATACGGATTATGAATGCATAAAATGATAAAAAGATACCTTACTCCTTCATTTCAGAGGCTTTTACGGTAATCGTTACGCTCTTTTCATCTGGAGCACTAACTTTGAATTTTCCAATAACGGTTTGCCCATTCTTATCATATAAGGGGATATAATGACCATCAGGGGCTCTTTTTTTCTGCTTATCGATTGCTTCCTGCGGATTCTGAGGTTGATTACCAAACACATCCGAAACTTTGATATAACCTTCTGTGCCGTCAATTCCTACTGCACTAATTAAGTCGGGGGCTTCGTCCAAAGTTACAGCATCAGCTAAAGAACCATAGGCTTTTCCTTCTTTATTTTTTGGATAATCATTTTTCGATTTGGTTTCTAGGGGAGGTTGAGTAACGTTTAAATGAGAATCAGCTAATACGTTTGAAAGACTAACACTTCCAACTCCTACCCCTAAAGCAAAAATAAGCCCCAAAGCAACAGGTTTTAGAATCGTCTTTTTGACTTTCATACTCACTCCCCCTTAGTTGTTAAGATTCGGGCTTCTTTCTGTTCTTGTAAGAGTGTAACCACTCCCGTTAAATGTATGAGAATATCCTTGACTGTAGAATATGCCATTGAGAAATGATCATTTGTTGAATACCCGATTCCAATGGCAGAAACAGAATTATAAATAAAATCTTTGATGTCTATCACCTGATTGGAATTATTATATAGAACTTCAGAAACCCCCATATATCCAACAGGTACATTTAGATCTAAAACATTAGATACATTCGTGCCTGCTCTGATCCCTCCATTAATGGACGTTATTGAAGCTTGATTGTAATAGGAGTAACCATTATGAGGACCAAATGTTTTTTTGTTACTGTAAGCAGTAGCAGCAAACACGGCTGATGCACTAGCACCTAAAAGTACACCTGCAACAAAAACACTAACGATAACTCTTGATGTGTTTGACATTTCGCTTATAACCTCCTATAAGTTTTTCTCTGAAATACTGAAGAGGATACACAGCGCCAACTATTTTTACATATATTAACTTTATCACTATTTCCTGCATCATTCAAGCTTTTACATGAAATATTCAGGGAGACTCTCAGGTAAATTATTTTAGGATTATAGAGATTGTCAAAAGATTGTGCAATTTCATTTGACATTCGGGAAACAGGCCTATCAGGAAGTTCTTAAAGGAAATGTCGATCAATATATTCCGTTCCAACCTGGAGATCAGATCTCAATCAAGAAGGAAACACCTGGATATGCCGTATTTTCGCTTTAAAGGAATGAATGGTCGACAACGATGGACGTCGTACGCCATTTGATAGCCCGCATACCGGCAGGATTTTGTTATATGATCTTGCGAGAAAGCTATCTCGTCAGTAGACATACAAGCTTCCATTCGGCCACCTTCCTTCCCATCCGCATGGACAATGCCCCAGACTCAAAACCTTGTACAAGCTGCAAAAAATAGAAGGTGCACCCTTGGAGTCGATAAATGTACTTTCTACCGACGCTCTTAGTAAGATCCAGGACAAGGTTTCCCCTATCTCTTCGCTTACCTTGTCAGCCTCCAGTTTTTTATCAATGGACAGAACGGCATTTTTATACGGGTCACTGTTTCGAATCTCCGAACCAGGCGGTTAAATGCCCCTACACTGTACCCCAGCTTCTTGGTAACATAGTCAAACAGTGTCTTTTCCCCTAATGCAATCAATTTCCCCCACGACTCGCTATCGTGCCTTTCTTCCGCCTCCTGCCAATTATTCACGTACTGCGACGTTTTTTCGAATGGCCCCTCCTCTTTTTGCCCGCATCTTGACAGCCACTCTATTCCAGCATATTGATTAAGAAATTCGTAGTTTACAGCTAGCGGTTTCATTCGGTTTCCTCTCTTTATCCGAGCTTCTCATCTAATTTCCCTCTTAAAAATTCCGCTATTTCGGTTTGTCCCACTTGCCTTGCATAGGCACAGGCATCCAGGTTTTGAATGGCTTCTCCCGTGTAGCGAATGGAAATGTCGATCCCTTTTTCAACGAGATAACGGACCACCTCCAGATGACCCTCATCAATGGCGGCAAATAACGGGTTTCTCCGAGCCAGGCTCACATCCATCTCCGCCCCTTGCTCCAGCAAGTAGCGGACGATTTCCAAATGCCCTTCTCCAGCCGCCAGATTTAAAGCAGATCCATCAAAGGTGCCGCCTTTTTTATCGATCTCTATCCCTTTTTCGAGCAAAAACTTAACGATTGCCAGATGCCCCTTCTTTGCCGCTATATGCAGCCAGGTGCCAAACGCAGTCAAGGTGTTCAAAATTTCCTCATCATCGCCTATCAGCCGCTGCACTTCTTGAATGTCGCCGGCTTTTATAGCCGTTCTTATTTCTTTTATTGTCGTCACGTCATTCAAAGCAAGGTTCTCCTTCCTTGTTCCGGCACTTCATACCGGGTGCATGATAATAAACAAGCCCATGGACTGATCCACAGGCTTTTGGAATGTCGAGAAACCCGGCTCATTTTAGTGCCCATGGGTTTCTTTTGCGTTTGTCATTGTTATAAAGGGGAAAAACGAGGGGGTATTCCGTTTATCTCTGTGATCCTGGCAGGTCGCCACCTTCTTCCTGTTCTATACGGCCACTGTCATCACCGTTCCTATTTACCTCCCTCCCCCTCCCTTTTGCCTCTGCTTTCTTGGCCGAAAATTGCAAGTGGCGGGACACAGGCTAACGATTACCAGGGAAAACAGGGCAAATAGGTGCACAGCGACACTTATTTCCGATGGTTTCTCGCTCAATCGCGAAATAATTCCACACACGCACTTATTTCCGGCAAAACAAGCGATATTCGGAGGAAACGGAAGAAATAGTTGCTTTTCTGTACTTATTTGGTCAAAAATAGCTAAAAACGATGTAATTAGTTGCTTTTTTGCACTTACTGGCCTACCCAGCCAGCGCGAAGCCGTCTAGTCTTCGGGAATATCGCACACGCCGCAGGAAATTCGCATCCGCCGCAGGACGCACCCGCTGCGGGAGTATCGCATCCGCCGCAGGAATTTCGCATCCGCTGCGGGACTCTCGCACCCGCCGCAGGAATCTCGCACCGCTGCGTGAATTTCGCATCCAACGCGGGAATATAATATCCGTCGCCCTTTTGCCGATAACCGCCCACCGCCTTGTCGTTCTTTTCCAAACTACGATGTCCGAAGGGGCACTGGTCTCCGAAACCACGGTCAGCCAAATGGATTTGGATATCCCGCTCCGCTCCAATTGACGTTCGGAACGAATACCGCAGAAACGGTCACGAAAAATGGTCGTCCGATAGCACGCAACATTAACGCGGTGCCGTGTAATAACTAATTAGTCACAAAAAAATTATCGAGACTTTCTCAACAGCCTGCAAACCCATGGTCTGATTCATAGGCTTTGTATGTATTAAATCTGTCGATTATGCAGTTTTTATTCCGACTCTCGCAGCAATGAGAGAAAATCGTCAAAATTCTTTGCAACCGGGTAGATGCATTCGGGGGACAATCCGTCATCCTCCTCCAGAAAATCCAGATCGCAAAAATAAACCTGGCCGGTCTCCTCCCCTTGGATCACCAAGCAGATGAGACTGTCCATCGGATCACGGCCGACAGGCAAAAAGCGGGACGGCAAAATGTTGTTCAACGTATAATCGCGATAATAGGCTTCCAAATTCGATTCGGCATCCGGAGCAATCGGGAAAAACAGCATAACCGAAGTCTCGATTTTTTGATTGGCCGTTTCAAATCTTCTTTTGACCCGTTTGCCTCCGTTATTGCGAAGCAAAAAGTCTCGGTACGCTTGCGGCAAACGAAAGCCGTAGCGGCTTTCAAAGTCTTGGATTTCCGACTCCGGAACATCTTCAAACGAAAACTCAAATTCTTCCTCCACCATGAACACCTCTATTCTCTGGAATATAAGCCATCCAAAAAACCGGAAAAACTTTCGCACACCGGAATAATCGCCGCCTTGCCCGCTTCTTCATGATCAAAAAAGACGATTGCCGGCGATTCCCGATTAAAACGGTAGTCGAAACAAATCAAATTGCCAAAGGGGTCCCGGCCAAAAGGGACCAGCCCCCTCATACGCGGTTCGTTGACAATTTGCACAAACATAAACAGATTTACATCACGGTTCGTCAAACTGATGAGATTGCTGAAAACTGCTTGTTCTCCATCGGAAAGGTCAAATAGATTGGGAGAAGGATATCCCCCATTGTTAACCTTCACGCAAGTGATGTAATCCGCGGGAAAGCGGCAGCCAAATAAACGCTCCGCTTCCGAAATCACAGCATGGTCTATCGGTCCCTCCGTAAAGCTCCATGTGAGCTTGTTCATTCCATCTTCTCCCTCAGGACTCAAAACCAACCACCATCCACTCATCCACTACATCCCAGAAGTTCATATTGTAGCTGGGCTGATCATCCGTCCACCATAAGGTAGCGTTGTCATTCTCGCAATTGGTATAATCAATCGCTACATATCCGCCCATGCCGCTTTTAAAAAATCCGAACGTGGTTGTTAAATCGAGCTGCAAAGGCTCCTCCAAATCGTCCATAATGCCCCATTCGTCTTCATCGAAATAGGTCACCTCCTCCAGTGGAACCAACCCCATGGCCCGGCTCGGCAGAAAATAAAATCCGTTATGAACATGGTCGTAAAATTTTCGTATCGAAGGGGGAATTTGCTCCCAGCAATTCTTCAGCTCCTTGTTGTCTCTATTGCCCGTGGGATTTCCCCCTTCATAATAAAGAATCCCTTCCGGCGACTGCACCGAGTATAGAATCGAATATGCTCCCTCATTTTCCAATAACTCAACGTCAGCAAGACGCTCGGAGAGATAGGAAATCGTATTTTGCAGTTCATTCGCGGAATGTTCCCTCCACCAATCCAGAACGGCTTCGATCCTTTGCTTCGACTCCTCCATTTGAAAAATGCTCAGCCAGCAGTCGGGGATCTCTCCCGCACCGATCCCCCGTGTTTCATCCGGCTTCAATACTCTTGCTCCTTGCCGGAATTTCCTTAGCTCATCCAGCTTGTTTTCCATGCCAGCGAACACTCTCCTTTATTGAAATAGAACGCCGTATTGATTGGGAACATAATCGGGATAATGCTTGCGGTAGAAGTCATCAATGCTCCGCATCAACGGGTCCCATTCCGGATAAGGCTCGGGGGCGTTGAACTCCAGCTTCGCTTCCGGCGTGTTCATCAAAAAATCGGTGAATGGGGCCGGAACCGGCTTTCCGAGTTTCTTTCTGGCATGCATCAGGAACAGAATTTCATACGGATAGAACCCGTATCGGTAATCGTCGAATTCACCCATTTTGCCGAGCTCCGAGACCAATTCGGTATGATAGAGAGCCATCTCCGCAACCAGCCGCTCCATTTCATCCGCATCGGCCGTTTTCCACTGCTCCAGCACCTTACCGTAAACGTTAAGGTCCTCCGGAATAAGGCCATAGGGAAGCCCCGCTTCCTTGAATTGGTTGATCACGGCCAGATGCACCTGCCGATTGGTGCCTGCAATCGTTTTCTCTCTGAGCTGCAAATATAGCTCCAGCAAAAACCAGAGATGCTTGTCCGATTCATTCGCTTGCATGAAATGCCCGCCCAGATGATTGACGATAAAGTCAAATAAAACGCTCTCTTCCTTTTCCCAGCCAAACATAGTGAAATGAATCAAGGCCCTTACAACATCTTCAAAAGAATACCCCACTCTCATTTTTGGATACTTGATTTTGTATAAATCGTGTCCCATGCATTGATAGAAAACCGTCATCTGCATGATTTTCAGCGGTTCTGTCCTATTTCCTCCGTTTACCAGGACGTCTTTCTTCCATTGCCACAAGGAATAAGTGAAAATATCGAAGTGACTCAGCAGCAGGATATGATCTTTTTCGATCTGATTCGAATTCACGATCTCTTGAACTTCCGCCGTGCGTTCTTCATAATCCTGCTTGGCCACTTCGTAACGGGCCCCGGCGATAAAATCCTTTTTGTATTTTTTGAATGCCGACTCCAGTTTTTTGGGATTTATCAATACTTGTTCCCTCGTTTCTTGTTTGACTGTGGTCACCGAATCCGGTTTTGGCAGCCGGGGCCGGATTAGGCCTCCTCCCCGTAATGGTAATAATGAATGCTTCTCTCTTCGGGCGGTATGTATTCTTCGTAAAGCAGCTGTCGTTGTTCTAACTTCTCCCTGTTCCCCAGTTTGCTGATGAATAACGCATAGAAGTCTCCGGAGGTAGGATAAGCAAACAGCCCGTATCCGTTCGGTTCCAGTATCCGGTTCGTCTCCTTGATCTTATCCGGTACAACTTCATACTCGAAATCATCCAATTCCTCAAGCTCATCCTCAGAGGCCAGCTCCAGGTTTCGATGAAACGCATAATCCATAATAAATTCGGTGATTTCCCGGTACTCTTCTCCTTTGTAATCCAGGTACAAGAACTTCTTTGTCGAGAACCCGTGCTTCAAGATGCTCTCGTGCAGGTCATTCTTCAGATCATTCCGAACAGCG
Source organism: Gorillibacterium sp. sgz306347 (assembly GCF_059735245.1). NCBI lineage: Bacteria > Bacillati > Bacillota > Bacilli > Caryophanales > Paenibacillaceae > Gorillibacterium > Gorillibacterium sp. sgz306347. The sequence goes on along the minus strand of NZ_JCAPET010000003.1, from coordinate 184,567 downwards.
TCTGCCTCATTTGGGTCATCAAAAATAAGCGTTACAAACTCCTCGTCATTCATACACGGTTCCTCCGATCGTTCCTTCCCGGTAGCTGACACCTAAAGCCCCAAAAGGAAATCTTTCCGTTCCCTTTAATCCGCTGTCATCGACAGTGACAATGTAATCTTTGCGAACCAGGATAGCGGTATCTCCGTTGGATTCCAGCAAACAATCGCCCTCACACTCACGCATCACGGCTCCAATAAACCGCAACAGTTCATTTAAGCGGCCGTCGACTCGGTCATAAAGCTCAAACCACATTTGAACGCTCAGCTTCATCGCATAGTCTTCACTCCGAAACTTCACGCCGTCTCCGCCTTCCGTTACCGCTAAATGAAACGCATCCGTTGTCAATTCAAGCTCTTCCCCGGAGTCGGCGATGATCTCTGCGCCGTCCAACAGGTCAACCACTAACCGCTTTACCTTCTGGAAAGAGCAGCTTGCGTCCAAAAAGAATACATAGAACAATGGCTCCCCTCCTTTCCGGGCACGAAAATTCCGATACATGTGATACTTTTCACTTATCTATCCGCGATTCCGCGAACTCCTGCATCTCTGCAAGTTTCACCCGGTCACTTTCCGCTTCCGGAATATGATGGAGGTACTTGTATTCCCAATATTCCATCCTTTGCGAAGGACCAAAACTCGATTCTCCCCATTTTGTATAATCGTACTCCATGCTTGCCTTACCCTCGGAGGTTACTTTCATCGTTATGGAGAACCAAGGGTCTAGTCCATTTTCAAGAAACAAATTCTTGAGCTTATCTGTAAGATCAAAGATCTTTTCCATCAAATGATCATAGAATTCACTGCTCCTTCTCCATTCTCCACCTCGCCATTAAAGTAAAAATGATCCCACTCTTCTGGTATCAGTTCATTTATGGTGACTGCAATCTCTTGGTATAACGCATTCATTTGGGCTTCCATATCCTGCCCTCCCGCTTGATTTTATCCGTTCACTTTCATCCATTTTATTACATATGGTTTAATTTGGTCAAACATTAGTTCGACATTATTCGTGCCGCGCCGACACGCCTTCCTTTACGGAGGGTTGCGTGATGAAGTCCCGCATTTCCCTACGAAAAAAGACCATAAGCGATATATCCCCCATGGTCTCCACTCTATTTCTTACCTTTGCAAATCGACAACAATATGATTCTCGATGATGGTTTTGAAGTTGGAATAGTTGCGCAGCATATTATCGCCGTATGCATTCACTGGCCCGTTTCCGTTTATCATGCTGGCATAATTCAATTTGAAATCTTCTTTTACGGATTCCGACAAACTGGAAAAGTAGTTCCGGGCCGCTTCTTCCGCCAACTGCCGTGAACCGTAGGTCAGTACAAAATCAATATCAACGAGATAACCCTTGGATGGAAGGAAGCCGTTTAAAGCAACTTGCTTTGTGAAGTTACTTAAGTCGTTGCTGCAAGCGTCAACAATCGGCATAAAAATCGTATTCAGCCATTCGGTGTACTCGTTCACCGTTGAGTTCCAGCTTTCTTCGCTTGCTATATTCCAATGGAGCTGGCCGCTGGGAATATCGGATTGCCGCGTAGTGATGTAAAACAGCTTGTTTGGAGATTGAATTTTGTAAACCGCGCATTCGCCGTAAAAAACAACCGTTTGATCGGATACGTTGTTCCAGCCTGTATAGAAGAATATCCGATACGTAAAATTCCGATCGCTTTTTGTCAGCCATTTTCGCGATTTGGAATATTTCCAGCCTTCCTCCTTGTACCTTTGGGATATTAAAGAACATACGCTTTCAAAAGCTGCATTTGCTTTCATCCCGGCACCTCATCCGTTTATCCTTCCGAAAATATACTTGTCATATCGTCCCATTCCACAATGGATGGGAAAACCTCGCCGCCTGAAAAAGAGGTGAACAAAAGAATAACGGATTGCAAATTCAAGACCTGATTGATTTGAACCTCAACTACTGAACCGGATATGTTGATTTTCGCTATATCCGAATCCATTGAATCCTTGCGCCTCGCCTTTTTGTGAACATAGCTGCCGTCTGAAAGATATTGTCTGACCTCGACAGTAAATTCTATCGGGCCTCCCCCTGCTTGCATGTAGCTGCCGTCTGTATTTTCCAAACAGGCGTAAGAATTTGTGAAGCCGTCAATTGTTCTTAATTGACTAGCCAGATCCGTGCTGCTTACTACTTCAGAACGAATCCCATTTTCCAATTCAAAAATCATAGTTAGCTCCCATTTCTTCAGAATAGTAATCGTTTTCTCATCATTTTTCACAATCCCACATCCATATTATTACATGCGGTTTAATTTAGTCAAACGTTTGTTCGGCATTTTTTCCCACCTACCGACACGCCCATCCTCGACCTTTCTGGCAAAGCGATGCGGCTTTTGGCTGCGAAAGCGGGAACAATGTCATAAGGAAAGCTTCACTTGGATTTTTGGTGCGGCTTTGGTAAAATAAACCTAACGAACATATATTCCTATTTTTGATTCATTACGAATTGTATGCGAGCGATAAAACAAGCTGGATTCTTTAAAAACAATTTTAGGAGGTATAGTTTTGGGATTCAAATCGACTATTTTAGTAGTTGAAGATGTGGTTCAATCAAGAATGTTGTATGAAGAATTGCTTGGATGCAAAGTGGATTCAGATTTTGGCATATACAATGTTGGCTTTGAGGGTGGTCTTGCCCTTTATAAAAAATCGCTTTTTGCAGAATTGATTCATAGTCATGATATTGTATCGAAAGCACAGAATTTAGCGGTTTACTTTGAATTTGATGAAATCAACTCGTTAAGAGATAAGATTATCGCCGGTGGGTTCGAGCTTGTGCATGATATTAAGGAACAACCGTGGGGACAGATGGTTTTACGTTTCTATGATTATGATAACCATATCATTGAGCTCGCGGAGGATATGGATACGGTTCTAGTTAAAATGCATAAATCAGGAATGTCCGAATCAGCGATTGCCAAGAAAACGGGTTATCCTGAAGATGACGTGAAGAATATATTAAAAAACCTGAAGAAAGAAGATTGATTTAAAAGATAATTAGCACTATTGGAGAGGAGAACTTAATTGAAAACACATCTTAATCATGTAAGAGTAAATGTATCCAATATAACCAGGGCATTGAAATGGTATGAAGAGATTCTGGGATTTGAGAATGATGGTGGTTGGCCTATTGAAAACCCTGCCTATTATGATTTTAAATCTGAAGAAGGCGCCAAGTTTGCAATAATGGAAGTGAAAGATAAGAAGTCACAGGGCAGAATGAACTTTGAGGTTGATAATGTTGATGAGCTCTGGGGAGCATTAAAGGACAAGGTGGAGATTGTTGAGTCATTGTTTGATACCCCATGGGGAACACGTAAATTCACAATTAGAGACTTAATATTTCGTCTATTCATCCGAAAGAAATGGTTGAGTTCTATAATGATAAATTAGGAATTCCCATCCTAGAGCCAGATGAAAATTATGATGGTGTTTCTTTGGGGTTTATTGCGGATGCTCCTGTCATCGTAATTTGGGATGAATCGAAATGGGGGAAATCAAGCGAAGGGAAAGTAAACTTCGTGTTCAATTGTGACGATCTTGATACTACATATTTAGAATTGAAAGAGAAGATTACCAATATACAACCGCCAACAACGGCAGCATGGGGAGGTAAAGAGCTTACTTTTTGCGATCCCGATGGAAACAAAATTTTGCTTCTATAAGAATAGGTAACCGGGTAAGCGTACATACTCTAGAAAACAAGGCTATTTCCTATTGGAGATAGCCTTGTTTCTGTTTTTCCATTTCTAACCTGCCGATTTTTCTTTTAAAAAATCAGCGATTTCGGTTTGTCCGAATTGCCTGGCGTACTCGGATGCGTCCATATTCTTGATGTTTTCTCCCGTATATTTGATCGAAATATCGATCCCCTCTTCAACCAGAAACTTTACTACCTCCATGTGTCCGCCATAGATGGCGCTGAATAAGGGGTTCCTCTGAGCCAAGCTCACATCCATTATCGCCCCTTTGCCGATCAGATACTTTACGATCTCCAGCTGTCCCTCTCCGGCTGCCGCATGTAATGCAGAGGCATCGAACGTGTCGTCTTTTGCTTCCATATCGATTCCTTTTTCGATTAAAAACCGGACAATTTCAACTTGTCCTTTTGCTGCAGCCACATGCAGCCATGAGCCGAAGGCCGTCATGGTGTTCAACGTCTTTGCATCGTCACCTATTAGCCGTTCGACTTCCGGAAGATCGCCGCGTTTGATTGCAGACCGAATGTCTTTTATTAGCTTTATATTTTCCAACGCAAATCCCCCCTTAAACTCCCTTACCGCCCAACGGTCGAAGCTTGATTTGCTCGATCCCGGCAATGAGCGGCCTCGCCTTCTGGATGAGCGCTTTGGACACCTCCAGCGATAAAGAAGCTTGATGGGCGGCCGGATCGCTCCACAGCTCGGTTACCCAAACGCTGTTCGGGTCCCCATCCGGAGTGTTCACCACGTACAGGTCGCATCCGTCTACAGAGTCCATGCCCCGGGCCGCCTCCAACAGCAGCTGCGCCAGGGCGTCACGCTGGCCTTCCTGTGCGGCGAATTTTGTATACAGCCCAAATTTGTTCATCCCGATTTCCTCCTTTGATAAAGCCGTTTCCGCATGCTACTTATTCGCCGCTTTCTCCCTGTTCTCCTTGCGCTTAACCCCTCCACCCTTTTACGCAGTAAGAATATATTCATTTACGTTATTTTTTTATTGCAAAACGATAAATCCTGTGATAAAGTCAAACCAAACTTAACGAAAAGCGAGGGCTTTTTATGGAACGAGGAACCACACTCTTCTTGAAGGCGGCGGTTATTCTGATCGGCATTCCGGTGCTGGCGCTGTGCATCTTTTTGGTGCCCGAGATCGCGAATTTTGCGGCGGAGCTGTATCCGGAGTATGCCTGGATCAAATCGCTCGTTTACCTTGATTTGTACGCGTCGGCGGTGCCTTTTTACTTTGCCTTGTATCAGGCGTTCAAGCTTTTAAGCTATATTGATAAGAACCATGCGTTTTCGGAACGGTCGGTGAGCGCCTTGAAGACCATTAAATTATGCGCCCTCGCCATCAGCGGCTTGCTTACGTTGGGCCTGCCGCTCCTTTATCTGATGGCGGAAAGAGACGACGCCCCCGGGCTGATCGTCATCGGCCTGGTGCTGGTTTTTGCCTCTCTGGTGATTGCCGTGTTTGCCGCGGTGCTTCAAAAGCTTCTGACAGAGGCGATTGCGATAAAATCCGAAAACGACCTGACGGTCTGAGGTGAAGGACATGGCGATTATCATCAACATTGACGTAATGCTGGCAAAACGAAAAATGAGCGTCACCGAGCTTTCGGAGCGGGTCGGCATCACCATGGCGAACCTTTCGATCCTGAAAAACGGAAAAGCCAAAGCGGTCCGGTTGTCCACGCTGGAGGCGATTTGCAAGGCTTTGGACTGCCAGCCGGGGGACATTCTGGAGTACAAAAGCGACGACTCGTCCGACGAATCTCAATAATCGAGCAGCCGGCCGTTGTCGTGCCACTGTCCGTACATTTTGTTCTGTCTTGTGTTTGAGATGAATTTGTCCAGCCGGCTTCGAAACAGCTCCGGCTGCTGCTTGCAGCTTTGGATCGTGTCGATGCGGATTCTTTGGTAAAGAGCGGGAAACGCCAAGAAATTCGCGTACACCTGCCCATCCGCTTTCAACTCCTGCTCGATAACCGGATCGATGCGAAAAGAACCTGGGTCCATCGCCGGGAGAACGCTTCTTCCCCCGTCCGTCATCCGGCCCAGTTTTTCCAGGCGGCGGACACGTGCTTTGTTTAATTCCGTCCAGGAGCTGGTTTTGCTTCGAGGGGACAATCTTTGCGCCAGCCGGTTTCCGGCTGCTTTCTTTTTTACGCTGTCGATCCATCCAAAGCACAAGGCTTCTTCGACCGCATCCAAATAGAGCAGCGTATCGGGAGCGGGTAGCACGCTGACGTAGACCCAGCAGCACGTTTCCGTCTTGTCGTTTTCCCGAAGCCAGCCCCTTAGCTCTTCTCTCGTTATTACGGGAAGCAGATTTTCCATTTCCATCGGTGAATAGATGTCCTCCTAGAAGGAATGGGCTTCCGCCGGATTCTGATACCAGAATAACATATAGTCCGTCATGGTGGAGGCATGCCCCAGCTGGCGCAGCATCGTAGAGACATTGCCCCGGTGGTAGGTCCCGTGATTGACCAGATGCAGCACCATTTCCGACAAGCGTGTTTCGCGCGTTCCGGCGAAGGGATTCTCCAGCAGAACGGTCAACTCCAAGTCGGGATGACTTCGGAAGCATTGCTTGTACTGGTCCGCCAATCGGGCAAAGGAACGGGCAAATTCCTCCGCGGAATAAGGAAGGGTCTCTTGGACAAGCGGCATGGAGGCTTCCAGCGCTTCTTGCATTCCCGTTCCTTTCAGCACCAGATACCACATCGTATCCACTGCATAAAGATGGCTGAAGGCATGGGCGATCGTGGGAAAAGAGCTGTTCACCTCCTGCTTCAGCACGGAGGCGGGCAGCTCCCTGATTCTTCCCAAAAGGGTCTGGTTGGCCCAGGCATGGTAATCGAACATTTGTACCGGATGATTCATGACGATCGTCTCCTTTGGTTTTGCTGGGGATAAGGTTGTTACGGATCTCATTATAAAAAAAGAAGTATGACAGCAGGCTGTCATACTTCTTCATAAAGACGCAGGTTTTTTTGAAGCTCCTCTTTCAGGATTCCCCGGAGGGCGCGGGGCTCCAGCACTTCGGCTCCGCTGCCAAACCCGAGCAGAATGGCCCGGAGCCATTCCGCTTGCAAAGGCTGGAACACTCGAATTCGCATCGTCATCGAGCCATCGGCATGAAACTGCTTTTCCGCTTGCTGGAACTGATCCAGCGCTTCCGCCAAGGCCCCCGGACTCACCCGGAGCACAACCTCCTCCATCTCATCCCGGCCATTCCTGCCGGACAACGCCGCCTCTTCCGGCACCTCGCCGTGCGGTTGAAACATCTCCTCGCTCAGGGACAAATTCATCAGCCGCGACAGCCGAAACTCCCGATACTCTTGCCGTGTGCGGCAAAACCCGTACAGGTACCAATTGCGGTATTTAAAATGAAGCCGCAGCGGCTCCACATCACGAGCCGTGCGTTCATTTCCGGCGTTGACGTAATCAAAGCGGATGACAATCCTCTTGTTAATAGCCGTTCGCAGCTGGGGCAGCGCGTCGGGCTCCGTTCGGAGGGTTTCAAGGTCTACCGACACGCTTCCTCCGGTGAGCTGCTCCGGTCCGATCGTCTGCAGCCGTTCGATTGTACCCTGTGCTCGCTCGTCTTCAAAGACGGTGGAGAGGCTGCGGAGCACGGTAATCAGGGAATGGACGTCATAGGAACCGAGCAGGCTTTTGTCCATTTTGTAGCCGTCCATTATGCCGTACCCGCCTTTCGTTCCCTGATACGAAACGACCGGGAAGCCCGCGGCGCTAATCACATCGATATCGCGGTAGATGGTTCGTTGGGAAACCTGAAACTCTTCCGCCAGCGTAGAAGCGGACAAAACCTCGTGATTCAGCAGCTTGTAGATGATGGAGATCAATCGCTCCAGTTTCATGGGCATCCCCGCCTGTTGATCGGTGTTGCTCCTGATTATAGCACAGGTTTTTTCCCGAGGGAGGAATCCGAGGTTCCAAGGGTGCGGCCTTTTGCTCTTTGCCGGGCATAAAAAAAGAGCCGGTAACGGTGATTTTTTCCTTCACGGTTAAGGGCTCTGCGTCTTGGCGTTTGGCTCTTGGACAACGGACATATTCAGTTGGTTTACCCGGATGATCGCTTCCTGTTGGCATTCCCTCAAGCTGCTTTCCGTTTGTATGCGCGCACCGCGAATAGATAGCCGACGATCAGAATTCCCAAGCACCAGGCGAGCGCGACCCAAATCTCATTTCCGACCGGCTGCACTGTCAGAAGAGCGCGGATGGCTTCCACAATGGACGTCACGGGCTGGTGTTCGGCAAAAGCACGGACGACGGACGTCATCGATTCGGTGGGCACAAACGCCGAGCTGATAAAAGGAAGGAAAATAAGCGGGTAGGAAAACGCGCCTGCGCCATCCACCGATTTTGCGGAAAGTCCGGCAATCGCCGCGATCCATGTCAATGCCAGGGTAAACAGCGCGAGGATTCCGGCTACGGCAAGCCAGGACAAAACTCCCGCTGATGAGCGAAAGCCCATCAGAAGCGCGACGAGAACGATGACGGCAATCGAAATCGCATTGGATACCAGGGAGGTCAGCACATGCCCCCACAGCGCGGCCGAACGCGCAATCGGCATCGAGTGGAACCGTTCGAAAATGCCCCTCTGCATATCCATAAACAGACGGTAAGCCGTATAGGAGATGCCGCTTGCGATCGCAATCAGCAGAATGCCGGGCAGCAAATAATTCACATAGTTATCCGTACCGGTTTGAATCGCGCCGCCGAGTACATAGACGAATAACAGCATCATCGCGATCGGGGTAATGGTGACGGTGATGATGGTGTCCATGCTGCGGAAAATATGGCGCATGGAGCGTCCAAGCATGACACTCATATCGCTGAAAAAGTGCTTCTTTACGGTAGTATCCATTCAATTCTCCTCCTTCTTGCCGATGATGGTGAGGAAAATTTCCTCCAGCGTCGGCTGTTTTTCCACATATTCCACCTTTGCGGGCGGGAATCGCTTTTTCAGTTCCGCGAGCGTGCCGCCTGCGATAATCCGGCCTTCATGCAGAATGGCGATTTGATCGGCAAGCTGCTCGGCTTCCTCCAAATACTGCGTGGTCAGGAATACCGTCGTACCCTTCTTGGCAAGCTCTTTGACGGTCTTCCAGACCTCGCCGCGTCCTTCGGGGTCCAGCCCGGTGGTCGGCTCGTCGAGAAAGATAAGCTGCGGCGCGCCCACAAGGCTCATGGCGATGTCGAGCCTGCGGCGCATCCCGCCCGAATAGGCGGACACCTTGCGGTTGGCGGCTTCGGTCAGGCCGAAGCGGTTCAACAGCTCATCCGCGATTAGCTGCGGATTTTTGAGATGCCGCAGCCTGGCGATCAGGACCAGGTTTTCCCGCCCGGTCAAGATTTCGTCCACGGCGGCAAACTGCCCGGTCAGGCTGATCGACTGCCGGACATGATCGGGCTTTGACGCGACGTCAAAGCCGTTTACGACGGCGGTCCCACCTTCCGGCTTCAGCAGCGTGGTGAGGATTTTAACCGTCGTCGTTTTGCCTGCGCCGTTGGAGCCGAGCAGAGCAAAAATTTCGCCGCGCTTCACATGAAAATCGACGCCCTTCAGGACTTCCGTGCCCTTGAAGGACTTGCGCAGCCCTTTCACTTCAATCGCTTTTTCCATCCCGTTTCCCCCTTTCCTTTTTATCCGTAACCTTTATCACGGCCTTGCTTACTTCCTGGTCAACCGATTCTTGATAGATGTCCGCGTACGTTTGGGAATCTTTGATTAAATCGTCGCAGAAGGCCGCCACGTCACGGCCCGTCACATCAAGCACGCCTTTCCCCAAAGCCGCGCCCTCTTCAAACAGCTCGACGATCCCCGACAGCAAATCAATCCCGTCGGTTAACTCCACCGGGCCGACCTTAAAGAGATACTTTTGAATCTCTTTGTAAACCATCTGATACTCTTGCGGAAGCGCTTTGACACGCGCCACGTGCGCTTTCCACTCTTTCCTGCCTTCGAGCATATCCTGGATTCTCATTTTGGCCTCCTACTTCCCTAATTTTTTTGCGACGTTACGGTTCAGCTGCTCGCGCCACTTATCGCGAAGCGACTTTGCCCCTTCTTCGCCGGCCAGCGCTGCACAAAAGCCTTTGATATCATCCCCCAGCGCCTCTTGGACGCTCTGACCGTCCGCCGCCGTTACTTCAAGCAGGCCAAGCACGCCGTCAAGAATGGGCATGAGGTTGCGGCCCGTGAAATCGGAGTACGACCAAAGATGGGTATTCAGTTCTCCCCATGCCGCCTGGTAATCGGCCGGCAGCTTCTTGACCCGCACTTCAAAAGCTTTCATTTCTTTCGTCATGTCGCTGCCGGTGATTTTTTCCCAAAAATTCATGCTTCGTTCTCCTTTAGCTCGTTGATTTTTGAGGATACGAACGCCCACTTTTCCCAGAACCTCCGCAGTTCCTCACGCCCCGCTTCGTTGAGCGCGAAAAACTTTCGCGGCGGCCCCATGTCAGAGGGCTTTTTCGTGATCTCCACCAGCTTGCTTTTTTCAAGCCGGATCAGGATGGTGTAGACCGTTCCCTCCACCACATCCGTGAACCCGAGGGCATTCAGCCGCCGCGTGATTTCATAACCGTAGGTTTCTTTGCGGCTGATAATTTCAAGGACACAGCCCTCCAGCACGCCTTTGAGCATTTCCGTCAAGTTTTCCAGCACAATCACCTCGCTACTCTGTATGACTGGTATTCTGTATTGCTGACTACTGCTACATAGTAATACGCAATAGCGTAGTTTGTCAATAACTGTTTTTTCTGAGGAAGGAAAAAGGAAGGGGAAAGCGGTGAGGCTTTGGGTTGTCTCCCATTGTGCAGAAGAAGTCGTTGCGCGAGAAGATGATTTCTACTCTGGGAGGGAACTTTGGTTTGCGGGGGAATGGGGTGACGAAATTTTATCTTGAATTTCGCTGCAATGACTGTCAAAGAAATCGCAAAACGTAAGCTCATAATTTTCAATAGAAATTCTTCTCATATATGATTCTCCAAATCCATACAGATCAATGGTTGCCTTTGTACTAGGAAGGATCTTGATGAGGTTTCCTAACTCCTCCACTTTCGTTATGTCTTTCCCATGAAATGATACTGAAATCCACAGTTCATTATGTCTTTTTGACGCAATCTGGCTTTTTTCACGATCCACCGTAAAAGGGAGCTCCCTCTGAAGAATAACCGTTTCTACGTGTTCAATTTCTTCCTTGTGGTCGGAATGAGAGCGGAACTTGATATGATCTTTTACCGAATAGTAGACGTCCATGATCCCCGGCGTAGAAACCAACAAAACACTTGCCGCCAGTACATGAATCCAGATGACAGACTTCTTTGGAAGTTTTATGGCAATGAGAACATAGATCAAAAGAGAACAAAGAAAAATACATACGTGAGTGTAAAATTCTCTGCGAGGCATTGGACTGAAAAACGTTTTGGGAAGTAAACTAAATATAATGTTAAATCCCTCAACGAAAACCACTGTTAAAAGAACGACAGCTATGAGTTGAAAGATGATAGACAAACCTTTGCCTGTCATAAACTCCTCCTATGTTAAAAGACCTTTGTACAAAGAGAGGATACCCGGTTATTTCCGAGTAATCTGTTGGCACACTTCCGTTAGTGGCACACAATATGTGACTTCTTTGGATTGAACCACAACCATATATATAGGGGCGGATTCAGTTATAGTGTCGGATTCAGTTAATCCATAAATATCCAATGTAACCTTGCCAGCCGGAAGCAGGTTGATCAGGCTTTTTACAGCCGCTTCTCTATCGGCACGATTCCCCTGGTACTGCAATTTCATGCGCAGTTTGCCGGTTCTTTTTGAGGAATGTTGACTTTCTTTTTTATCGACTGCAAAAGGAAGGTCACTTTCGATAAGAAGCGTTTCGATTTTGAGTATTTCTTCTTTGCACGAGGAATGGATCAGGTATTGAATCCCGTCTTTTGCTTCCCAATACAAAGAAATCAAGGAGGGCGTTTGGGACACGAGGATAAAGGCTGCCAACATATGAAGCCAAATGAGGGACTTTCGTGTGACCTTAAAGGCAATGAGGAGATAGAGAAGAAGAGCGCCCGCAATGATGCTGCAATCGATCAAGAGCCCCTTCAGGGAGTAGTTTAATTTGAAAATGGAATCGGGGGCCAAAACGACATACAAGGAAAACGAAAGGATGGCCGCCACATACAAAAGCAAAATCCCGACCAGCTGCGTCAGGATAAAAACCGCTTTGTTTTTCATAGCTCCTCCGTTCTCCTTTTCCGCCTTAAAAAACGCCGCTCATCCCGCCAAACAGCCGGCCAAGGATATCGAAATAGATCATCCCAAGAGAAAGAATGAGTGCTATCGGGAGGGTCATCAATCGCTGTTTGCCGGTTTTGGGAATCAAAAAGAGGAGAATCGCTATCATGACGAAATATATGCCTATGATCCAAGGCACCAAATAGTAATGCGTATGAATCGGCAAGTAAGCGTGGCGCGCCTCAAACCCTTCCGTTGCCAGTATCGTGAGCGGAAGAGCCAACACCGCACTGGAAAACCATCCGTTTCCGCGCGCATACCACATCAGGTAAGCGCAAATTGGCGATACCGCCGCGCAAAGCCCCCAAAAAACAATGGCCCGTTGCGGAAAAAAATGAAGCACAAGCGTGGTGTAAACATAATACACCGCAAGCATCGACACGAAAAAGGCAAACACTTTGGCCGCTGCGAGCTTGGGCGAAGAGCTGAATACCGCCAAAAGGGTTGCAATAAGCACCCATATCCCCAGACGTCCCCCGATATCGCTATAGAGGAAGTTGATCGTCGGGTCATCTACCAATTTTGCTAGCAAACCCATTCCCATTCCGAGAACGACAGCCCCCGCGATGGAACGAATATTTTGCTTGGCATTTGATTGGCGCGTCGTTCGAATCGGTTTGAACTTTTTGTACGCTTCCACTAAAGGGTATCCCTCCACTTTCCAGCCTTCTACTTTATTCGGCAGTTTTTCTCTATTCCCTGCCATCCTTCTAATGCGAAAAAAGGGACTTCGGATTTTAATTCCGAAGCCCTTTTTTCCTTGCCTTTACTCTTCCAACCGCGGCGCTTTCCGCGCTTGCAGCTTTTGCTCCAGCGCGTAGGCGAGGCGCAGCAGCGCCGGTTCGGCGTAGGCGGTGCCGACGAACGAGACGCCGAAGGGCAGCCCGTCCGAACCGTATCCGGCCGGGATGATAACGGCGGGATATCCGGCGACAGCCGGGGCATCGGTGACGCCGGGGCAAAAGAGCGCGTCCAGCTTGTGCTCGTTCAGCAGCTTGTCGATGCCGTCTTCCCGGGACGCTTTCCAGTCCCGCAGGCGGGCTTCCAGATACTTCGCATCCGTCATCGTGCCCGTAGTGGCGTATTCGGCTTCCAGCATCCAATGCTGGCCGTATTTCAGGCGTTTTTTCGGGTCGCGGCGGTTAAATGCGATGATGTCCCGCATGGTGCGAACGGGCGCGGCGGGGCCGAGGCCGGCCAGGTATTTGTTCATCGCCGACTTGAACTCGTAGACGAGCACCGTCGCGTCCTCCGCGATATGAGGCAGGTTGGTCCCCTCGACGAGGACCGCGCCCGCGTCCTTCATGGCCTGAATGGCATTTTCGGTCAGCGCGCGCTGATCGTCCGAAAGCTCCTCTTCGTATCCCCGGTTGATGCCGATCCGCGCGCTTTTCAGCCCGTCCTCATTCAAAAAAGCCGTGTAATCCGCCGGAAGCTCCTCGGGCCGGGCCAGCGTCGCCGCGTCCTCCGGGTCCGCTCCGGCCAGCACGCCAAGCAGCGCCGCCGCATCGCGGACCGTCCGGGCCATCGGCCCCGCGGTGTCCTGCGTGTAGGTGATCGGCACGATCCCGGTCCGGCTGACCAGGCCCAGCGTCGGCTTGATGCCGGCCAGACTGTTGTTGCACGACGGGCTCAGGATCGAGCCGGAGGTTTCCGTGCCGACCGCAACGGTGCACAGGCTCGCAGCCACGGCGGAACCCGAGCCCGAGCTGGAGCCGCTCGGGTCGAATGCTTTGCCGTACGGGTTCCGCACCTGCCCGCCCTTGGAGCTGTACCCGGACGGCATGTTCCGGCTGATGAAATTGGCGAACTCCGTCATGTTGGTTTTGCCGAGGATGACGGCGCCCGCCTCCCGCAGCCGCTTCACCAAATGCGCATCGCGCGGCGCAAAAGACGCCGCAAGCGCCAGCGAGCCCGCGCTGGTCGGCATGTTGTCGGCCGTGTTGATGTTGTCCTTGATCAGCACGGGAATGCCGTGCAGCGGGCCGCGCACCTTCCCCTGCGCCCGCTCCCGGTCCATCGTCTCGGCGATGGACACGGCGTCCGGGTTCCACTCGCTGACCGAATTCAGCGCCGGTCCGGCTTTGTCGTATTTGGCAATCCGCGCCATGTACTGGCGGGTCAAATCGGCGGACGAACAGGTTTCGTCCTCCATCCATTTTTGCAAATCGGCCACTGTGGCCTCTTCCAAATGCTTGTGCATGCTTTATCCCACTCCCGTCCCGGTTGGCGATGCCATTCTTTCCTTCGCTGCTGCTGCGTCCAACTATAGTGGATCGTCTCCGGGTTGGCAAGGGGAACACATGTGGATGCTATACCGAAAAAGAAAACTCCCCGGCCCAGTCAAACTCCGCCGATGCCTCCACGCTCTCTGGCCAGTGAGCGCACCAGCCGGGCACGCGCGGATGCTCGATCCGGTCCACGCTCGGCGTGTACGGTTTCAGGTCAATCACGGGACTCCCGTCCGCCGCGTCGGTATAGGCGATCTGGATGCGCCCTTTTTCCCGGTCGATGCGGAGAATTTGCCCGGCGGTCAAGGCGATGGGATTCGGACGCTGCGGGGAGCGGGTGGCGAAGGTGCCGAGAACCCCCGAAAACGATTGATAGGGACTGTCCATTTCCAGCACCGAACGGGATTCCGCAGTATCGCAGCTGTGAAACCACCAGAGCACATTGACGTGGCTGAAGCCTTCCAGCCCTTGCAAGGCTGGAGCGTACTCCGGGTCCAGCCGGATAAAAACGCCCTCCGGGGTGTATTCGATTTTGCCAATGGGGTTAACCGCCAGTTGCGTTTGCGTCATGAAGCTTCCTCCTTCATTTGGGATGTCCCCACTGTAAACCCTCGCATCGTGTGAGAGTCAACCCGTATAAAAAAGACCGGGAAAGCCGCGCTTCCCGATCCCTGTCATTGGCCGTCCGTTTCGTTACATCCTCCGAAAAGCTTCAAACTCAAACTTCTATCGCTGTCCGTTTCGTTATATCCTCCGACAACCCTCAACCGCTTTCCGTTTCCCTTTCTCCTCTAAAAAGCTTCACAACCGGCACCTGGATTTCCGTCAGGTACTTCTCCGGGTCCGATTCGGCAGGCGGGCCGACGTGCGCGATTTGCCGGCTGGGACCGGACATCCGATAGGCTTTGTGCTCCTCCAGCCAGCAAGCAAAAGCATGGTACGCCGCTCCGACGTTGCGATAAGGCCCGTACACCATAATGCAGGCCATTGTGCCGACAGGCTCGGTTGCGCGGTAAACAAGGCCCTCTTTTTCGTTCAGCCCTTCGTTTCCCCGGCTTTTTTCCCCCACTCCGCCCTCTCCCTCTCCCGCTTGTCTAAGCACGATTCCAACCTCCACGTCCACCCCGTTTTCGGGTTGTTCCCCGCTGTGGTAGATCGCCACGTTTCCGGCGTTCGGCGGCAGCTCGATCCGTTCCTTTTGCACAAGCCCGATTAGCTCGCGCCACAGCTCGCCTTCATGGAAGTGGTCGGGAATGGTTTTGCGCAGGGACAGGATGTGCAAAGCGGGGACCGGCTTCAACGCCACGTTGCAGTGAACCGCAATCTGCTCGCGTTGCAGGTCCTTGACCGCCATGTCAATCCGGGCGACGCGTTCCTGCTCCAGGCGGATGGCTTGCATGCGCTCTTCTTTTTTCTTTTTCAGCCGCGCCGTAACGGACGGCGGGTCCCACTCCGCCAGGATCTCCGCCATTTCCGCCACGCTGAACTCCATGTCCCGCAAAAGGACGATCTTTTGCAGCTCCGGGATTTGACCGGCGGCGTAGTAGCGGTAACCGGTCATCGGGTCGGTCTGCGCGGGCTTCAGCAAGCCCGACTCATCGTAGTACCGCAGCATGCGGATCGACACCTGCGTCAGCCGGGAAAACTCTCCGATTCTAAACATGGGCAAGCTTGGAACAAACCATGGCTCCATCCTCCAACGCTAGTCATAAATCCTTTGAAAAACCGTTTTTTCCTCCGCACGCGCGGAGAGTTCCTTGACGCCTATCTCTTCCAATCCCTGCCCGATCGCAACGCTGGCGAAAAACGTCTGCCCGTCCATGACCGGGGTCTCAACGGCCGTACCTTCAGCGTACGCAAGCTGAATCCAGGAAACCGCGGGGGCGTTCACCACGCCCAACACGACGCGGACCGGTTTCATCTGGCCGTGCACCTCCAGCTCATTGATCACGTTGAGCACGTTGACCGGTTCTCCGTTGTCAACTCCGTCCCATTTGTAAAACACGCCGGTTTCCACATCCCGAAGCGTTTCCCGCAAGGAGATGATGCCGTAATGCTTGCGGTCATTTTGCACATACGCATAGGGCAGAAACGTCCAGCCCCCCAGCTCCTGGGCATCCAGAATCTGAATGTCGGGGGCCGGCACCGCCAGCTGCTCTCGCAGCGCCTCCTCAAAAAGCGGCTTGACCGCCGGCCCCGGCGCTTCGCTGTTCGGGTAGGCGTAGGCGGCGGACCAGCGGATTAGTGCCGGGTCGGGGTGGTTGGCGGACCCAAGGCCTGGAGCCCGGGCGGGTTCACCGGCTGACCAGAGGTCCGAAGCTTGGGCGAATGGGCCGGCAGACCACAGGCCTGGGGGCGGATCCGTTTGGCGGGCGGTGAGCAGCAGGAAGGGGAGCAAGAAGGACAGCAAAAAGCCAAACAATCGTTTCATGAGCATCCTCTCTTTCAAGCCAACACGCTTTCTTATGAGGGTGCGGCTCTGTGGATCATTCTCGGGAGGCGCATTCTATGAAGGAGGACATCATACCATATTGTTCCATTCCCCGCTATGAAAAAAGGCGCAAAAAAGACAGCCTTCGGTAAAATCCGAAAAGGCCTTGTGAATGGCGCAAACCGTTCGACTAGCTGCTTCACGATCAAAGGAATAACGTATTCTTTAGGCAAACTTTGAACAAAACAAGTAAGAAAGGAGAGAAAAAGTTTGCGAGTGGCAGGTGGCGGGTGGCGGGTGGCGGGTGGCGGGTGGCGGGTGGCAGGTGGCGGGTGGCGGGTGGCGAGTGGCGGGTTGCGAGTGGCAGGTAGCGGGTGGCAGGTGAAGTAAAATGACAGGGGGTAAAATGAAACGCCGCTCTTTATGAGAAAACGTCCCGCCGCAGCTAAGAAAAATATAATTGCAAAAGCGAACTTATTTTGAGCCAAAAAGCGGGAGGGAACCCAAATAAGTGCATTCGTACACTTAATAAATCGTTTTTGGCTGGTTTTCGTCAAATCGGCCGAAAATAGTTGCGCGTATGCAATTATTTTCTTTTTTGGGGCGGCGGGGAGGAAAATAAGTGCGCTTTTGCAATTATACTACCAATCCACCCTTCACCCGAACAAAAATAAACAAGAAAAACCGGAGCAGGCAAGGACAACCTCCAAGCCCGGTCCGGTTTTCATCTTTTTGCATTCCGTTTTCGCAACCCTGTATTCAAACAAACTCTTCTGGTCGCCTATCCGCTCGCTTATCCCAGCGTAATCGTAACGGTGGTGTTATTCTCGCCGGCCGGAACTTCGACGGTTTGGCCGTTCAGCTTGGCGCCTGCGCCTTCGACCGAAACCGCTTCGCCGATGCCGTGCAGCGACACCTTAAACGGCTTGCCGCTTCCTTCGACGCTGACGGTCACTTTGCCGCCTTCGCGGACCGCTTTGGCGGTCAGCTCAACCGCGCCTTTGCTGTCGCGGACCGTAGCCGCCGCCGTTGCGCCGTCCGCCAGCGCGTAAACGCCAAGCTCTACGCCGTCGGCGAAGTCGTAATCCGGACGGGCTTCCACCGCGCCTGTCGGCAGGATGGAGTTTTCGCGAACGAACAGCGGCAGGCTGAAGAAGTCGTATTTTTCCTTGCGCCAGCTTCCGCCTTGTACTGTTTCGCCGGACAGCAGATGCGTCCAGGTTCCTTGCGGGAGGTAATACGTCACGTTGCCCGCTTCCTCAAAGACCGGCGCGACCAGCAAGCGGTCGCCGTACATGTACTGGCGGTCGAGGAAGTCGGCCGTCGGGTCTTCCGGGAATTCCAGGAACATGGCGCGCATGGACGGAATGCCTTTCTCATGGGCTTCACCGGCCACGTCGAACAAGTACGGCATCAGGCGGGCTTTCAGCTTCGTGAAGAAGCGCGTTACATCCACCGCTTCCTCATCAAAGTTCCACGGCACCCGGTACGAGGAGCTGCCGTGCAGGCGGCTGTGGCTTGACAGCAGACCGAACGCCAGCCAGCGCTTGAACACATGCGCCGGAGCCGTGTTCTCGAAGCCGCCGATGTCGTGGCTCCAGAAGCCGAAGCCGGTGAGGCCGAGCGACAGGCCGCCGCGCAGGCTTTCCGCCATCGACTCGTAGTTGGCGTAGCAGTCGCCGCCCCAGTGAACGGGGAACTTCTGGCCGCCGACGGTCGCGGAACGCGCGAATACCGCCGCTTCGCCTTCGCCCAGCTTTTCCTTCAGAACGTTGAACACCACTTCGTTGTAGAGGTAGGTGTAGTAGTTGTGCATTTTATACGGGTCGGAGCCGTCATGGTAAACGACTTCCGTCGGGATGCGCTCGCCGAAGTCCGTTTTGAAGCTGTCGACGCCCATGTCCACCAGATCGCGCAGATAGCCCGCAAACCATTCGCAAGCATCCGGGTTCGTGAAGTCCACGAGGCCCATGCCCGCCTGCCACAAATCCCACTGCCACACGTCGCCGTTCGGGCGTTTGACGAGATAGCCTTTTTCCTTGCCTTCGTTGAAAAGACGGGACCGCTGGGCGATGTACGGGTTGATCCAGACGCACACCTTGAGCCCTTTTTGCTTGATGCGGGTCAGCATTCCTTTCGGGTCCGGGAACACCTCGGAATCCCACTCAAAGTCCGTCCAGTGGTAGCCCTTCATCCAGAAGCAGTCAAAATGGAACGTATGCAGCGGCAGGTCCCGTTCCGCCATTCCGTCGATAAACGACATGACCGTCGCTTCGTCGTAGTTGGTGGTGAACGAGGTGGTCAGCCACAGCCCGAAGGTCCACGAAGGCGGCAGCGCCGGTTTGCCGGTCAGGTCGGTGTACTTGACCAGCACGTCCTTGACGGTCGGTCCGTCGAAGATGAAATATTCCAGAGATTCGCCGGTGACGCTGAACTGCACCTTTTTGACCTTTTCGGTGGCGACTTCAAACGATACCAGCTCCGGGTGATTTACCAGCACGCCGTAGCCTTTGTTGGAAACGTAAAACGGAATGTTTTTGTATGCCTGCTCGGAGCTTGTGCCTCCGTCTTCGTTCCAGATGTCGACCGTCTGGCCATTTTTCACAAAAGGACCGAAGCGTTCGCCGAGGCCGTAAACCCATTCGCCTACGCCGAGATCCAGTTCTTCGCGGACATACGTTTCTTTTTTCTCTTCTTGAATGTAGGCCATCGCCTTGAAGCCGCTGCCCGTGATCCGTTCGCCGTCGCGGTAAAAGCCGACGGACCATTCCGGTCCTTTGCGGATGCGCACGCTGAGGGAGCCGGTGGCCAGCACCGCTTCTTCCTCCGTTTCGGTAATGACGGCGTGATCGCCGGAGGCCGGGGTCAGCTGGAACACCGGACCGCGTTCCACGACGCCCGTGTGGTGGGCGATTTTGACGCCGATAACGCCGGGGGCCGGGGAATGGAACTGCACGGTCAAAAGCGCCGAGTTCAGCGTGTCGCCGCGGCTGGTGATCGCACGCGGGGAAGCGTAGGCCGTCAAAACGCCGTTCTTTTGCGCAAAGTCGACCGCTTGTACCGCCCCTTGCACGGTAAAGCCTTCGCGAATCATCCAAAAGCCATTGTTAAATCGCATGTATGGGCCGCCTCTCTCACTTGTTTAAAAGTAGATGAAAACGTCTTCACTTTGCATTATACTGATTGATATAAGGGAAAACTAACAGTTTACTGCCGATTTGTAGCACGATTTTGATCTTTTGTCCCCAAGGAGGGTTCGAGATGGACTTGACCGCAAAACGATCGCTCAAGGAGGACCGGCTGCACGGCACCGACAGCTTTCCAGTGGCCGTTTATTCGATCGAGGTGCCGCCGGGGCAAACCGTTCTGGAATGCCATTGGCACGACGAAGCCGAGTTCTTTTATGTATTGGAAGGCGAGATGCTGTATCAGGCGGACACGGATTATTTTCCGGTGCGGGCGGGCGAAGCGGTGTTCACGGACGGCGGCGACATCCATGCGGGCCATCCGCTCGGGGACGCCGGCTGCACGTTTATCGCCATCGTGCTGGATCTGCGGCTGCTCGCCAGCGCCGGCTACGACCGCGTGCAGGAGCAGTACGTCGCGCCGCTCCTGGACAAAACGCGCACCTTTCCCCGCTTGATCCGCCCGGACACGGACTGGGAGCGCGAACTGCTCGGGTACCTGCGTGCCATGCACGACGCGGTGTGGAACGAACGGCCCGGCCATGAAGCGCTGCTGAAGGGGTACTTGTATCTAGCGCTGAACACGATCGCCGCCGAAGGCCGGGCATGCGACCGGAGCGCCGCGGGCACGGGCGATTCGGCGGTCAAGATCGAGCGGCTGAAGATTATTCTGGAGTACATCCAGAACCATTTTCGCCGGCCGATCCGCCTTGGCGAGCTGGCGGAGCTGCTGCCGATGAGCGAAGGCCAGTTCTGCCGCTTCTTCAAGGCGATGACCCGGCAGACGCCGGTGGAGTACATCAACGCCTACCGCATCCGCCACGCCGCCGAGCTGCTTCGGCAGACCGACCGCAAGGTCTCGGACATCGCGCTGGACGCGGGTTTTGACAACCTGAGCTACTTCATCAAGCAGTTCCGCCGCACGATGGGCCACTCGCCGTCGGGCTACCGCAAGGGCGTCCGGGCGGGGTGAGAGGCGGCGCGTGGGCGGGCACGGTGGTGAGCGAGGGTGCACACGACGACAAGCGCGGGCAGGCACGACGACAAGCGCGGGCAGGCACGACGACAAGCGCGAACAGGCACGACGGCAAGCGCGAACAGGCACGACGGCAAGCGCGAACAGGCACGACGGCAAGCGCGGGCAGGCACGACGACAAGCGCGAACAGGCACGACGGCAAGCGCGGGCAGGCTGTTGCACCATGCGCGGGCGCGGAGCGCTGGCTGCCTGGATCGGCCCGGAGGTCGGGCGTCTGGCGGCGCGGCGACGACTTACCGGAGCACCTTCGCCACCGGAAACGTCAGACGAAAGCCGCTTACCTTTACGGCGGCGAGCAATCGTTCCCCGCTACTATCCGGGAAAAACGCCGGGTCTACACGCAGCCGCTCCACTTTCACAAACCGGGCTTTTCCTTTGCCGGACAAAGCGGTCTCTAGCAAATCGCCGTCCCGCTCTTGAAGCAGCTTGGGCCGGAGCAATGCCGAGTTGAGGGGAAACACGGGGCCCACCTCACGGAAGGCCGCTTCGAGAATTGGCGTGCTCCCCATCTCGCTCTCCCGGGCCGCTCCGTTCTCATTGGGCCGCTCGTTCGTCCTGTAATCGCCGGACTGCCATATCGAAGACTCGGCCCCTGCCCGCTCGGGCTCCGCCGATGCGGACTTCCCCGCCATTCCCGCCGCCGTTCGCCGCTCTTCTTCCGCCGGTGCAGACTTCGCCGCCATTCCCGGCACCGCTTGCCGTCCTTCTCCTGCCATCACCCGCACGGTTTCACGCCCCTGGCCGTCCGGGACAAACGAGAACGCCGCCCGCCGTTTCGGAATCCCCCAGTTCTCCCAGCCGTTCGCCACGCTGATTTCCGTCGACACGTAAATGCTCGGGATCGTGTAGCCGCTTCGCCCCGCGTCCCTGACTTTGCCCGGGATAAACAGCAGCTCGCCGTACGGCCCCGCGTCCGAGGAGGTATAGTTGACCAGCATCACGGCGCCGAAGCCGCCCGCAAACCGGTCTTGTCCATATGCTCCGTACGGAAACCCCGCTTTTTGAATAAACGCCCGGCTGAACCGGTAAAGCAAAATATACCCGTCCCCGGTCAACTGCCAGGGAGCCGGAACGCGGCGGATGACGTCCATTTGACTCATCCCCTCCTTCCTCGCAAAATTAGCTGGTCTCCGGTACCCAGGCAATCTCGTGATACCACTCGTTAAAAGCGCTCGCGATTTCATACTCGTGCGTCCGGCGCGCCGTTTCCATGATGGCTTCCATCAACCCTTTGAATGACTGTGTTGTTGATGAAAGGTGCATTATTAAGGAAAACGGAAGCGCCTCCAAATGGCCAGCCGGCTGCCTGTCCAGCTCGATTTTCACGATGGGAAGCATTCCTTGCAGCATCTCTATTCACTCAAGTTGACTTTACTATACCAAAAACAGGATTGAACCGCATGCAGGTCCGCAAGGCAGCCCTCAATGCTCTCTGATCACTTCCCTGGAAGGAATCACGCCAACATCCCGCATTCGCTGCGGAAAACCTGACGGGACCACCTTGTTTGCTTGCCGGAACAAACGTGAAAACCAGCATGTGAATCCAAGGGATTCGCGTGCTGGTTTCGTTTTTGCTTCTTTCCCAAAAACAAACCCGCAAAGCCGCGCCTTACAGCCACTTCCCGAGCATCCGGCCGATAGGCCTGCCGATCCGCCGCATCAGCTCACGGTCCTTTTTCGATTGCTCCTGCACTCCCTTCACAAAGCATTTCGGAAACGAGAATTGGTTTTTTTCTTAAAAGTGGCATAATTTAACTTACGCTCCATCAAAACTGTGAGGTGACCATAATGCAGTTTTTCATAATACTCGTACTAACATTGATCAACTTAGGACTTTTGGTAAATATTAATTTTCATCTTCCAAAACGAAACCTCTTAAAAGAAGCATTGGAGAGAGACGAAAAGAGAAGAAAAGATTTGGCGGAATAATGCCGGTATAAAAGCCGTCACGATTCTTTTATGGTTCCGGAATTCACTCCTTTTTATGCTTGAATTGAATTTATCCGCAAAGCTGCGCCTTACAGCCCTTTCCCGAACATCCGGCCGGCATGTCTGCCGATCCTCCGCATCAGCTCGCGGTCCATCTCCGACTGCCCCGGCACCCGCTTCGCGAGGCTCTCCCGGAGCGGCAGGATCGTGTAACCGGCGCGGCCCGACGGCCGGCGAATTCGGGTCGTCCAGGTCGGGGTAAACCCGATATGCGGAAAAGTGATCCGTCCCTCGCTGTCCTGGCGCACGGTCATCCGCAGAATGCCGCCCAGGTTGGTGTACGGGTTGTGATGCAGCCGGGTGGAGATGAAATTGCCCAAGGAATGAATCACAAACCGGTCCTTACGCGGAAGCTCCATCTGTTGAAGCACATGCGGATGCGAACCCAGGACAATGTTGGCCCCGCTGTTCAGTACCTCGCGCACGAGCTGGCGCTGCGCGGCGGGCGGCGTCAGCCGGTATTCGACGCCGGTATGCAGCGCGACGATGAGTACATCGACCTGGTGGCGGATTCGGCGGATGTGCGCCAGCAGCTTGGCATGGGAGTCCGGAGCGGCGAGATTCACCATCCACGGTTTGCCTGCGGGAAGCGGGACTTTGTTGGTGCTTTTGGAATAACTGAGCAGTCCGACGCGGATGCCGTTGATCTCCCGAATCCAGTGATTGGCCGCTCCCGGATTGGCTGTAAAAGCGCCAGTGTGCTCCAGGCCGTTTTCGTCCAGCAGCCGCAGCGTGCGCGCAAGCCCCGCCTCTCCCCGGTCCAGGCAATGGTTGTTGGCCGTGGTCAGTACGTCGAACCCGGCTTTTTTGAGCGCGGGCGCCAGTTCATCCGGGCAGTTGAAACGGGTGAACCCGGTCCGCTTGTCTTTTTGCGTGTAATGGGCTTCTTTCCCGGCAAGCGGCGTTTCCAGGTTTCCAATCAGCAGGTCGCTGCCCTGCAGGTACGGAAGGATGGGCTCAAAAACGGGATCAAAGTCGTACCGGTCCCCCTGCGGCAAACGCGCAAGACGAAGCAACGGACCGATCATCAGGATGTCGCCGACAGCGGCGAGCTTGAACTCGGCCATCGGTTACCCTTCCTGGCCCGCTCGACGGCGGGCGGTGCAGCTTCGGCTCTTTCCGGCGAGCCGGTTAGAAATGGCTGCGGCCTGCTGCGCAGCGGCGCGGGATAGAGCGCCTTTTCGGGCAGCGCCGACAGAAAGGCGGCTCGATAAATGCACGGTACGGGCGGAGGTTAAAGGCTTGGAAACCTGCACCGTGCGGTCAGCGGTTGAACGCTTGGAAACCTGCACCGTGCGGTCAGCGGTTGAACGCTTGAAAACGTGAACAGTACGACGGGCGGGGCTACGGTTTGAAATGTACGCGGTACGCCTAACAGGAGCATAGCTGGAGATATGTGTGCCGGTGCTGTCGGACGGGCGCTTGGAGAGGCGTGCTGCACGGCCTGCGGAAACCGGTTTGCTCTGCTTTTTCTTCGTAGGCACTGGGGGGGAGGCTGTATGCCGGAGATGCGCTTGGGCGCTCTTTTGTTCATTCAGGCGAACCGGTTTGACGCTGGCTTGCTTGATGCGCGCCGTTTTGCCGCTCACCTGCTTGGTGCGGGCGGATTGGCCGCTCGTTTGCTTCACTCGCACCGTTTTCGTTACCGGCTGCCCGGAGCGAACCGGCTTGCCTTTGGCTTTTCGGGCGGCTGCGGAGCGGGGGGCCGTCTTTTTGTGAAGCAGCAGGTAGCGTTTCATTTTACGGATTTTGTAGTAGTTGGATTTGTCAGGGAGCCGTTTAAAGGAGTTGCCGGAGTGGTCGGGCAGGTCAAAGTTAACCTCGATGATCCACGTTTTGCCGTCCCGGTCGAGGCCGTAGTCGATGCCAATTTGTGTTGTGGTGGCTTTGTATTCGTTGAATTTTTGCGCGATGTGATGGCTCAGCTCCAGCAGTTCCTTTTTCTTTGCTTCGATTTGCTCGCTTTGCCAGCCGAGCGACTCGCGTATGGCTTTTTCGATGGGGATGACATATCCCTTGGAGCGGCAGACGTTGGTGATCACGCTCGACGGCCCGCCCACCTTGGCGAAAAAGCCGTAAAACCGCCATTTGCCGCCCGGCTTCCGCATCATCATGGAACGGATGTCGCAAGCGCGGTCTTTGACGGGGGCGAGCGGAATCGCCTGCTGGACAATGTAGCGCTTCACCAGTGCGCCGGCCTGAATGTCCCGGTAGAGCTCGGCGGAATTCGCGGCCGTCCGTTCCTTCCCTTTTTCCCGAATGTACGCGTATCCCCGTTCCGAGCGGCGGATGCGGATGACGTCTTTTCCCCCATGCAGGGTGTCCGGTTTGACAATGACCTCCGGGTAACGGTCCAAAAACAAAGCGAGCGACTCTTCGCTAAGCAAGGCGGTATCCGGCAAAAAAGGTCGGACCCGTGCATCCTTGACGTAAAATTTGTGCAAGTACCATTTTGAGCTGGCCAACTTCCCATCACGCTCCAAGGCTTTTGGTCTATCTTATTAGGCGAAAGCGTTCGAGGTGCGCGGGATCGGCGGCGGTATGAAAAAGGCGTGCGGGTTACCGTCATCATGAGATGCGAAACCGCGTGGCGGAGGCTGCGTCTCATACAAAAAGTGTGTTAAAAGGCGGCAGAGGGACGTTTGGTAAGGTAGGGCGCGGTCCGGCGAAGGCCCTCTTACGGCAAATGCGATAGGGTAAATGCGCTGCGGCTCTCCCACACCCTTCCTCCCCCTTCCCTCCCCGGTTCATCAGTATGGCAAGTCTCTTTTCAAAATAGTTCCGATAATGCACCTAATGGGCGTCCCGCACGCATTGAAAAAGCAAATAGCTCCGTATGAGCAACTAATTCTTCCTTCCCTTATCCAAAACAGTCATTTTCCGTCATTTAGTTGCGCCTCTGCAACTATTCGCAGAATTCGCCCCTTTTCCTCACAAATTAAGTGCTCTTACGCACTTATTACACTTTTTGCTGCTCAGGAACACCTTCGGCACTCCTTACTTCTACGCTCGTCCTCGCCTTCGGCGTACCTCAAACGCTCGTCCGTGCTCAACGCGCCGCGCACAAAAAGCTTCATCCCCGCCCGCCCCGGTCGCTCACAACTGGACCGAAGCCTGCGGGTTTAACCGGTACCGGACGGTGCGCTTTCCGGCGGTCCCGGTTTCGGGAAGCAGAATCTTTTTCTCGCAAAGCGACTGTAAGGCCCGAAAAGCAGCGCGATAGTTGAGGCCCAAGTGGGCTTTGACATCCTTCATCCGCAACGGGTCCGCGCTCGAATAGGCCAGCTTCAGCACTTCCCTCTCCTCCACTCCTCGTAACGCGACCGGCCCATGCTCGGTAAGAAAACGGCTCAGCACCATCCGCAGCAGCGTCCGGCAAAGCTCGGGACGGAACGCCACATCATCATAGGAAAACGAAATGACCTGGTACCCCATCGCCGTCAGAAACGTTTCCCGATTGAGCTCGCTGCAGTATTTTTGCCGGTCCATTTCCCGGACATGAGGGCCAAAGCCCTTGATTTCAATAACCAATTGAACGGCGGCGGACCGCCACACAAAATCGCAAAAAAACGACCGTCCCCTCCAGTCCACCACCTCGTATTCCGGGTGAAGGCCGGCGAACGTTTTTCGAAGCGGCCACCAAACCAGTTCGCAAAAAAGCCGTTCCGCTTCGCCATGCCCCCGTTCCAGTCTTCCTTTTCGTTCCCCGGTTCTTTTGCCCAGATGGTGCCGGATAAACGCCTCGTGTGCCTTTTGAAAATCCGCCATAGATCTTTCATTCCTCCGCTATTAAGAAAATAAAAGCCATAAAAAAAGAACGCCCGGCATTCGGAACCGAATGCTCGGACGTTCTTCGTCTCAAAGGTAAGAATACATGAAAACCGGCCGGAAAGCGATACGCCATCAAACTTTTCTGCCTGGAAATAAAGCGAGCCTCCAAGTTCCACTCCCGGTGATGTCCGCGATGAAATGGACGGTTAGCGGGAGGAAACGTCATCCCTCACGCACCGCCCCGCTCCGCTTACACAGTTTGCGAATAATGCAAAAATCCTTCGTCCCGGATATAGCCGTTCGCTTCGTAAACCCGCTGCGCCTTGAAATTGTCGGGCCTTGTGACGAGCTCCAGGGCTTTCGCGCGTGTGGCGCGGGCGAAGCGTTTGGCTTCCTCCAGCATCTGCCGTCCGATGTTCCGGTTCCGGCTGCCTTCGGATACGTACAGATCATTTAATACCCACACCCGCTGCATCGACAAGGAGGAAAAGGTCGGGTACAGCTGCATGAACGCCAGCGCTTCGCCCGTTTCCGCCGAACGGCCGAGAAAGATCACCGACTCCCGGTGCTCCAACCGGTCAAACAAAAAGTCCCTCGCCCCCGCGATGTCCGATGGCAGTTCATTAAACATCCGGTACTTGTCGAACAGCCCGGCGGCATCCTCCAGGTCGTCCAGCGTTGCCTGCCGGATGACAATAGATTCACTCATGTGTCTGCTCCACCTTTCGAGTCCTCTGCGGGATCGTTTTGACGGGCATGCCCTTTTTTACAGCTTATACAGGGTTATCGGATAATCGGAAAATGCGTCCTCGATGATTTGTTCCACTATGGCCCAATCTCCATTTGCCAGCCCGCATCCGATCTGGTACGGAAGCGCGACGGAGGCGCCTTTTGCCCTCGCATAGGCCTTTAGCTGCCCGAACGCGCGGCGCAGCGCTTCATAGTCCGTATACACCACCGACTTGTCCCGCCCGTAGCGAAGCTGTCCGAACAGATTGGCTACGGTTTTGCCTCTGGGCGTTTCGACGATTTGGCATTCGCCCAGCAGGGCTCGTTTATCGGACGCTTCCTTGGCCTTCTGGATGTAGGCGTCGTATGCTTCGGGATAACGCTCGCGGATCGCCTTGGCGATGCCGGACCCCATGACGCCCTGGCAGTTCACTTGGTGCCCAACAATGGTTTCGGCGGCCTCCAGCAGATCGCCGTTCACAACGTGAATGCTCATGGTTGTGCCCCTTTCTTTATGACAGTGTCGTTTTTCGCTTACGCCGGTTCCTCCGCCGCCTTTAGCGCAGGCGCCTCAACCAACAGCTCCGCCAGCTCCTCCACCGTCCGGCAGTAGAAGGCCGCACCGGCGCTGCGCAGCTCTTCTTCGCTTCCGTAGCCATAGCCGACGCCGATCGAAGCAAGTCCGTTGTTGAGCGCCCCGATGATGTCGTGCTTGCGGTCGCCGATCATGACCGTTTCGGCCGGATCAAACGAATGCTCCGCCAGAATGTGAGCGATCAGCTCCGACTTGTCGGAACGGGTTCCGTCGAGTTCGCTGCCGTGCACCCGGTCAAAATAACCGGCGATGCCGAAGTGATTCGCGATCCGCAACGCAAACTCCGTCGGCTTCGAGGTGGCGATCATGACGGTTCGGCCCTCCGCCCGCAATCGCTCCAGCAGCGGGGGAATGCCCTCGAACAGCACGTTTTCAAACAACCCCTGCACACGGAACCGTTCCCGGTAATATTCAACCGCTTGCCAGGCTTCCTCTTCGCCAAAGCGGTAATACTCCATAAACGACCACTTGAGCGGCGGCCCGATGAAGGGAAGCAGCTTGTCCAGCTCCGGCTCCTCCACTCCGAGCTTGGCGAGCGCGTACTGGACCGATTTTGTGATCCCTTCTTTGGGATCGGTCAGCGTGCCGTCCAGGTCAAACAGTATGGTTTTGAATTGCATCCTTCCATCCTCCGCCCATTGTCTCTATATTGATCCTACACTATAAATAGTAATACAAGAAGCACTAAACGGGAATCTTGAAAGAAGCGGAAGGTTGAAAACGCGAATAAACAAAAAAGCTTCCACATAGTAAATCGAAGTGTGGGAGCTTTTATTTCTTGCATCGAGCAAAAAGAGAAGAAATTATTTATCGGGGGAATAAAGCTTATAAAACCCTTCAAACATTATTCCTCTCACATACAATAAGTGATCGTACTCTTCGTTGTAGTATGCCTTGGACACCCTGGGGTTCATCAAGATGCTGCTCCCTTCCATCTTTCCGATTGTCCTTCCGACTTTTATTTTGCCATTGTAAAAATGCCGTTCCAGGCCAACGACAGGTTCATACAAATCGCCATTGGGGGCGACAATGAAATGATCGTTTCCCCATTCGTAAGTCGGCAAGCTTACCTCCCAGATAATCGGAGTGCTTACAACCAGCAGAATCACCGAAAGAAAAACCCATCGTTTTCTTTTGCGGTTTTTCACTTTCTCCCCCAAAGAGTGCTTTTTCTTCATTTTATGGGACTATCCTTCGCATCATCCGTGTCGCCATCCCCTCCGTTTTCCGCGCTGAGCCCCGCCCGGTCCTCTTGCCAGCCCAATTCCCTTTCCAGCTCCTGCTCGATGTCGCGGTTGGTTTCCTCCAACCGGCGCTTTTCCTCGGGCGTCAGCTTCGCTTCTTCGGCCAGGCGCTCGACATGCTCCTGCTCCATTTCCTTTTCGATGGCTTCGTTGCTCATTTGAAATTCATTCGGACCGTCGTCGATCTGAAGCCGTTCCTTGATATTTTGCAAATCGTCGAGTATTTCTTTGTTTTGATAGTGGTTTGCGATCCCCAAGCCGAGAAGGATGCAAAGCAGCAGTAAAACCGCCAGTACAGGACCCAGAAGTACAGCGGCCGCATAACCGGCGGCAACCGCCAGCAGGATAAACCAGAAGGGACTGACTTTCTTTTTGCTCATTTATTTGCCTCCCCTAACTTTACGAGTACCTGCTCCAATTCTGCCAGGTACTCGGTTAATCTCCCTGTCGGACACTGCCCCTCCTTTTCCCGCTTTTCCATGCTTGACATGCCATGTTTCTTTTCCAGTCTTTTGTATGGTTTTCCCCCTCCTCCATATGGGTTTTTTATGTAATCCAGTTTACTGTTTCCTTCCGTATTCTGAAAGACTTTTTATGTAAAAGCGCCTGTTTTCGCCAATGAAAACCCATTCAGATACCTTACATGCACCTTCCACGGAACAAACACATCAAGTTACCACAAAAGGTCATCGGTTTACCCTATGAATAGCAGGATGCCTTTTTTACAATGGGGGAAGATCAACCCTGCTTTAAAGCAAATCCACTTTACCGGGAGGAATCGCAAGAGATGGAGCTTTCTTTAAGCATGTGGAGCGTTCACCGTACCGTAAAAGAAAAAGGATGGACGGTCTTTGATTTTCTGGACTTTTGCCATCGGGAAGGAATCGGGCAGGTGGAGCTGCTGAACGTGTTCTGGAAAGACCTCGAGCAGGAACTGCCCCGCGTGGTGGAAAAAGCCCGTGAATACGGCATTCGCATCAGCAGCTACGCGATCTCCAACGATTTTATCAAAGCGACGCCGGAGGAGCGGGCGCAGGTTACGGCCTTCATCATCTCCGCCATCCCCGTGGCCAAGGCCCTCGGCACATCGATCATTCGCGTGTTTGCGGGCAATTTGAGCGAGCTGGCGACCTATGAGACCGCCCTCGACTGGATCGTGGACGGACTCGCTGCGGCGGCCAAAGAAGCCGAAGCCGAAGGCGTCGTCCTCTGCCTGGAAAACCACGGCAAGCTCGCCGGAAGCGGCGAACAGGTGAAAACGATCATCGAGCGCGTCGGTTCTCCTTCGCTTCGTTCGACCTTCGATACGGGCAACTTCCTGCTTGTCGACGAGAACCCGTCGCGGGCGCTGGACCAGCTGCTTCCCTACGTGGCACACGTGCATTTCAAAGATTTCAAGCCGGTCGAAAAAGCAATCTACACCTCGCTCTCCGGCCAGGCGTACGAAGGCGCTGCTCTCGGAAAAGGCGTGGTGGAGCTGGCCGACATCGTCAAACGGCTGACCGACCACGGGTATCAAGGCGCTTACGTTCTCGAATACGAAGGCGTCGGCGACGAGGCCGAAGGCGTCCGCAACAGCTATGCGTACTTTGCAACCCTTGCTTGACCATATAAAGGAGGCCCAGACATGGACCGCGAGTTGAAAGCCGACATTATCATTATAGGGGGCGGAACCGGAGGGACGGCGGCGGCGCTTGCTGCCGCCCGCGCCGGAAAATCCGTCATCCTCACCGAAGAAACGCTGTGGATCGGCGGCCAATTGACGAGCCAGGCCGTCCCTCCCGACGAACATCCCTGGATCGAATCCTTCGGCTGCACCCGCAGCTACCGCAAGTTCCGCGAGGACATCCGCCAGTATTACCGCGACGCGTTCCCGCTTACGCCGGAAGCGCGGAATAACCCGCGCCTGAACCCGGGCGGCGGCAGCGTCAGCCGTCTCTGCCACGACCCCCGCGCCGCTGTGGCCGTGCTGGAAAAACAGCTTGCGCCGTACGTACACAGCGGCCAGGTAACCGTCCTTCTGCGGCACGTGCCGGAAAGCGCGGAAACGGCCGGGAACGAGCTCACGGCTGTTACGGTGCGCAGCCTGGAAACCGGAAACAAAGTGCGCCTGACAGGGCCGTATATTCTGGACGCCACCGAATGCGGCGACCTGCTGCCGATGGGCGGCATCGAATACGTCACCGGGGCGGAATCGCGCTCCGAAACCGGCGAGCCGCACGCCGTAGAAGGCGAAGCCCGGCCGCAGGACATGCAGGGCTTCACCCACTGCTTCGCCATCGACTATCTCGAGGGCGAAGACCATACCATTGAAAAGCCGGAGATGTACGACTTCTGGCGCGGCTACCAGGCCGACTTCTGGCCGGGACCGCTGCTCAGCCTGACCAGTCTGAAGCCGGACACGAACCAGCCGATTACCTACAATCTTTTGCCCAAAAAAGGACAGTTTTCGCTCTTCAATTACCGGCAGATCGCCGAACCGAAGCATTTTGAGCCCGGCACGTTCCCCGGTCCGGTCTCCCTGATCAACTGGCCGCAGAACGACTATTGGCTCGGCTCCGTCATTGACGTGACGCCGGAGGAACGCGAACGGCATCTGTACGAAGCGAAGCAGCTCAGCCTGTCGCTGCTCTACTGGCTGCAAACCGAAGCGCCGCGCGAAGACGGCGGCAAAGGCTACCCGGGCTTCCGGCTGCGCGCCGACGTGATGGGCACCGAGGACGGACTTGCAATGGCCCCCTACATCCGGGAATCCCGGCGGATCAAAGCCGAGTTTACCGTGCTGGAGCAGCATGTCGCCACGGACTGCCGCCCGGACGGCAAGGCGGAGACGTTCACGGACTCCGTCGGCATCGGCTGCTACCGCATCGACCTGCACCCGAGCACCGAAAACCAGCCGTTCATCGACATTTCATCGCTGCCTTTCCAAATTCCGCTGGGCAGTCTGATCCCGATTCGAGTGGACAATGTGCTGGCGGCGTGTAAAAATATTGGGGTAACGCACATCACGAACGGCTGTTACCGGCTCCACCCGGTGGAATGGAACATCGGGGAAGCGGCCGGCTACTGCGCCAGCTACTGCCTGGACCGCGGCATCCGCCCGCGCGACCTCCGCAACAACCCGGAGGAGCTGCGCAAGTTCCAGGAGCTGCTTGCCGCCGAAGGCATCGAGCTTTCGTGGCCGGCCCTCCGTCCCGTGTGATGGCGCGCATCAAGAGGCATCTGGCAGTTCATTAAACTTACGAGGTGAAACCGTATCATGAGCAAACCGGTACGTATTGGCGTAATTGGCGCCGGCTCCATTTCGGAAATGCATTTCAGCTCCTACAGCAAAAACCCCGACGTCGTCTTGACGGCGGTCTGCGACCTGGTGGAAGAGCGGGCCAAAGCGAAAGCCGAGAAGTACAACATTCCGAACGTGTATACGGATTACAAAGAGCTTCTGGCCAACCCGGACATCGACGCGATCAGCATCTGCACCTGGAACAACTCGCATGCCGAGATCAGCATCGCGGGCCTGCGCGCGGGCAAGAACGTCCTTTGCGAAAAACCGCTGTGCAAAACGGTCGCCGAAGCGCTGGAAGTGGAAAAAGCAGTCAAGGAAACCGGTAAAACGCTGCATGTCGGCTTCGTTCGCCGCTATGCGTCCAATTCCCGGATCGTCAAAACCTTCATCGACAACGGCGACCTGGGCGAAATCTATTACGCCAAAGCGTCCTGTATCCGCAAGCTGGGCAACCCCGGCGGCTGGTTCTCCGACGTTGAGCGCTCCGGCGGCGGCCCGCTGATCGACGTGGGCGTCCACGTCATCGACCTGTGCTGGTACATGATGGGCAAGCCGAAGGTCAAATCGATCAGCGGCAACACCTACAAACGCCTCGGCAACCGTTCCAACGTTCAAAACCTGGCGTTCTACAAAGCGGCCGATTACAACGCCGAGCTGAACACGGTTGAGGACATGGCGAACGCCCTGATCCGTTTTGAAAACGGCGCTTCCCTGCTCGTCGACGTCAGCTTCACGCTGCACGCCAAGAAGAACGAGCTGGCGGTCAAGCTGTACGGCGACAAAGGCGGCGTCGAGCTGGAGCCGGAATTGACCCTGATCACCGAGAAGTACAACACCATCCTGAACACCACCCCGCAGATCGACAGCCTGACGTTCGATTTCGTGGCCGGGTTCCAGGACGAAATGAACTACTTCGTCGAAGTCTGCCAGGGCAAGAAGGAAACCCTCAGCCCGGTGGAAGACGGCGTGGAAATGATGAAAATCCTTTGCGGCGTCTACGAATCGGCCGAGCTCGGCAAAGAGATTCACTTCTCTTGATCCGCGCTTAACGAAAAGACAGAAAGCCAGCCCCGGCGTTTCTTCGGAAACGCCGGGGCTGGCTTTTTTTGTGCGGGGCGATGGTTTTTACGAAAGCGTTCATCGTCAAGGAGTGCCTTGAACCTGGAACTCCTCGCGGTAAAATCGATTCCTTGCGTATGGTCATAATAATTTTGATGAATGGCGATCATTTCTTTATAAACGGCCAGTTTTCGTTTTAGCTCCTCTTCTACATTGACCGGATTTACTTCCTTCTCCAGCTTTCCCACTTCGGCTCCAAGGTTCTTAACCTGCTGCTCCTCTTTTTGCCGGGAGACGGAATAAGCCGAGGCCTTTTGATTGGATTCGAGCTCCGCTTTCCGTTTTTCGAACTCGCTTTTTTTCTGGTTCAGCAGCTCCTGCTTCGTTAAATTAGATGCGTAAACGGTATAGCCGGCTATGCTGCCGCCCAATAAAATCGTTATGCAGGCCAGCGTAATCAGCAGGTTTTTTTTTGCCATGTTTATCTTCCTCCATCGGCTCAACAAGTGATTCTGACCTGTCATTTATGAGTCACTTCCAGCTTTACCAGGTCAAGTGCTTTAAATTATTTTACGTTAATCACCGTATTCAGCGTATAATGATATACATAATTGGAAGGTTTGGGAAAGGGGTGCAAATGCAAACGAAATCTAAAAAAATGTTTCTGCTCTTTGCGGTTGTTGGTATTGTGGTAATATCAATTACACATTGAAGGAACCCTACATAAACCAATGTTTCGGCGGGATAGATTTATCGGAAAGATTACAGTTGAAGGGTTTGATCTTACGAGTAAATACCCGAATAGTGATATTTTCATACATGAGAAACATAACGGAGTTAATATGGGCCAATTTTGGTATACCCCTAAGCTGGGAAGTATGGCGTATGGTTCTTTCCTGTGGTTTGATGATCAGTTCGAAAAAGTTCTCCTGTGGACTTTTGATGATTGGAATGAGGATGGCGAGAAACAGGGCAACTTCTACATTGTCACAGCTAATGATTATGAAGAGGCACGTTCTCTGGAAGAATGGATGAAAAAGGAGTTTGTGAATCCTTGGCTCATGAATAATGCCCTTGAAATAGAAAACCCGTAAACCGGAAGCGTGATCGCTTAACGCCGGTTTGCGGGTTTCTTTTCTTTTTGCAGCTCTTCTTTATTTCGCCGCGCCCGTTCCCTCTTCACTGCGGAGCGAGTTTTCGAGCGTGTTCCAGTCTTCGATGTGGCAGGCGTCGAACAGCATGAGGCCGTCCGAGTGGGCGAGGCCGCGCTGCAGGAATTCGCGCTGCCGGCCCGGCTCGCGCATCAGGTTCATGGCGATGCCCGCGTAAAGCGGCAGCTCGCCGCAGGTGACGATGCTGGCGCGGGTGATGTATTTCTCGACCTCCGGCGCGGTCTTCTGATAGGCCCCGATCATCAGAAAATCGAGTTGATCGGTGTAGCCGTTCTGCCGGTAGCGGTCCGTGTAAACCTGTCCGTCCGGCAGGCCGAGGCGCTCGTCGAAGCGGAAGCTCGGGCTGCCCCAGTTTACGCCGTTCAGGAAATACGATTCGTACCAGGAGCCGACATACGCGGCCACTTCAACGGTGCGGCCGGTAGCCTGTTCGTGAGCTTCGGTCATTTCCTTGACCTCCGTAAAGAAGCTCTTGATCGTCGCCGTGCGGAACTCCCACCAGTAGCCGATCAGCGGGCCGTCGATCCGGGTCGAGCCTTCGTAGCGGAACACATCCTCGGGCCAATTTTTCAGCGTCGCGCCCTGCTCCACCAAATAGGCCTCAAAGCGCTCGCGCGTCAGGTCGCTGAAATCGGCCGTTTCGTTGTCGTACCGGCTGCGGTCGTGAATGATGCCGTCCACTTCGTAGTTCGTGATGATCTCCTTGAACGTGTTCAGCTGGAAAGCGCGAACCTCCGGGTTGGACGGATTGACGAACGCCACCAGGCCCGGCACGGCGCTCTCCCGCTGCCGTTTGATCACGCCGCCGTCCTGGTACTTGTAAACCCGCTCCTCCCAGTCGAGGTGATCGTCCAGAAGCGCCGTGTCGTTGTAGAAAATCGATCCTTCGCCAAATACGTTAATCGAAGCGTGAATCCGAAGCCCCAGCGCGTGGCCGCTTTTTACAAACTCCTCCAGCAGGTCAAGGTCCGGGTTTGCGCCGATGCGCGGCTCCGCTTTGACGGTGCTGATGTACGGGCGGCCGGTCAGCGTGGCTTTCTTGTAAGTCGCGTAGCCCTCCACGCCTTTGGCGTCAAACGCGATATCGGTTACGCCGCTTTTCCGGGCGGTCTCCAGAAAGCGGTAGACATCGTCCGCGCTCCGGAAGGTTTTCGCGTTGGTCGCCTGGTCCACCCACAGAATTACCCGTTTGTTCTCCTGAACGACAGGACGGCGGTAAGCAACCAGCAAACGCCGGTCTTCCTCCGCGCCTTCCGCTTCAGCCGTAACCTCCACATACTGAACACCCTTCTCTAGCGGAAGCTCATAACGGAACGCGCCCGACTCCGTCAGCGCAACCGGCGTTCCGGCCACCTTCACCTGGACATCCTTGCGGTCCTTTGCATTCCGGACAAGCCCGGAAATGACCGCCGTTTCGCCCGTCTCCGTAAAGAACGGGAAGTTGTCCAGCGACAGCCGCAGAGCATGCGCGGAGCCGGCCAGCGCCGCCGCTTCGACGACCTCGCCCTCCGACAGGTATTTGATCGCGTCGCCTACTTTGAACGCCGCGCTCAAGTAACCCGCGGCCGTTTCCCGGCTGTAGGAGGACGCCCAGGCGTACAGCAGGCTTCCTCCCTGCGGAACGGCCGTCATCTGCTCGGCCCAGACCGGCTCTTTCCCGTCAACGGACGGATGGATCACCTGCAGCACGCGGTTGTCGGCGTCAACAAGCACGGCGACGCCGCCTTTGGGCACATTCAGGCTTTCCGTAAATTCATCGGTGTACAGGCCGACGGCGTCTTCCGGCAGATGCGCCGGCGCCCCGTTGACCGCTTGAATCTGTCGGCGTTCCCCGTCCAGCGTAATCGTAATATCTTCAGGCGCCGCTTCAACTTCCAGCCTTGCGCCGTTTTGTTCGAGATCGCGATTCACAGAAATGCACTCCTTCCAAGCCTCTTCATGAATCAAGCAGCTGCGTCAGACGCAACTGCTTGATTTTGTGTTATGCCCCGCTCCCCGCCCCGCCGGGCAGGGAGACGGCTGTTTCCGATCAACCGGTTAAACCTTGATGAGAGGATACCGGTCCGTATTACTTCGTGGTCGCAAACCAATCGTTGGCAGCTTTGGTTGCAGAATCGCCGCCTTCGGCTCTCCACTGATCCAGGAACTTGTCGTAACCGGAAATGTCGTCGGAGCTGGCGATGAAGCGCAGCACAGCGTCGTCAAGCAGCTTCGTCAGCTTTTGCTTGTTCGCGGTCACTTCTTCGATCGGAGGAGCCAGGGACATCGGGTCGTTGACGAACAGGCCTTCTGCATTCTTTTGGAACTCTTCATAGTACTGCTGCAGAACCGGATCTTTGCGGACGCGGGCTTGCCAGTAGTCCGGATAAACGTTCTCGTCTACGCCGGTCATCAGCGAGCTTGCGTTGGCCAGATCATCGTTGAACTTCGGCAGAATCGGGTAGTACTTGCCGTCTTTCACTTCGTGATGCACGCCTTCTTCACCGATAGCCAGGTTGATGAAGGTTTCTTTGGCAAGCTTCTTGTCCATGTGCTTCATAGCCGCTTCTTTGTTCTTGGACGACTTCGGAATAGCGATAAACCAGGTCGTCGCGGTGTTCGTGCCGACGTAGGCTTTGCCGTCATTGCTCTTCAAGAAAGGAATGATGGAAATTTTGGCGTTCGGGTCGACTTCTTTCAGCGCTTTTTCCGTTTGCGAAGCGTTCCACCAGGCCAGCAGCATTACGCCTGCTTTGCCGCTGGTGAACTTCTCAATCGCTTTGGCGCCGGTGTTGATCGGCATTTCCGTATCGAGCAATCCTTCAGAGTAAAGCTTTTTCATGTACGCGAGGAAATCCTTCATGCCGGGCTGCTCGGCCTTTGCCACGAGCTTGCCGTCGATTTCCTGCCAGTCGTTGTAGACGCCGAATGCAGCGGCGATGTCGCCGTAAATGGACGTGGATTCTTTCGCGGCTACCAGCGGGACGACTCCCTTGGCTTCCTTGATCTTCTTCAGAACCTCATACAGTTCGTCCGGGGTAGTCGGCGTTTGCAGACCAAGCTCGTCCATCCAGTCCTGACGGACTACCAGGCCTTGTCCAACACTCAGACCGGCGCCGGTTTCCGGGATGGCATAGATTTTGCCGTCAATCGTTGCGCTGCCCCAGGATTCTTCCTTGATGGCGTTTTTGACGTTCGGGCTTTGCTCGATCAGTTCATCCAGGGGCTCCAGCGCGCCTTGCGTCGCCAGCTTGTAGAATTGCGGCGCGCTCAGCTTCATGATGTCGATCGGTTCCTGGTTGGCCATCATCAGGTTCAGCTTCTCGTCGGCGTTTTCGGCCGGGAGCATTTCGAACGTAACTTTATCGCCCGTTTTCTCCTGGATAAACTTAGCAGAGGGATCCGTGTTCGGATCGAAGTTAACGAATTGGGTTAACATCCGAAGAGATGCTCCGCCTTCGGCCCCGGCGCTTGCCGCGGGAGAAGCGCTCGATCCCGGGTTCGTACTGGCTGCGTTATCCGTTTTGGACCCTCCGCCACATGCGGCGAGCGTCAATACAGATGCGAGAACTGCTGCAATCACTGGTGTTTTTTTCAACATACATGAGCCTCCTCTAATGATCGTTCGGATTGAAAATGCCCTCTCTACATCAACAGCAACCGTGTCAGACCGTTCGCCTCACCGCCTTTCAAGGGTTTCAATCGCCGGATCAGCCTTTGACCGATCCGACCAGCACGCCTTTCACGAAATATTTTTGCAGGAACGGATAAACCAGCAAAATCGGAATGGTGGCGAGCAGTATGGAAGCGGCTTGAATCGATTGTGGAGTCGCGTTGAGCGCCGCATCAATATTGTCTTTCAGGAATTCGGAGCTGGACGCCACCATAAGCTCTTTCAAATAAAGCTGCAGGGGCTTTAAGCTCGGGTTGGTGATGTAAATCAGGGATGTCGTGTAATCGTTCCAGAACTGGACTGCGAAAAAGAGTCCGATGGTCGCCATAACGGGCAGCGAAAGCGGAAGCACGATCGACCACAACACCCGGAAATTCGATGCGCCGTCGATTTTGGCGGATTCCTCCAGGCCGTCCGGCAAGCCTTCAAAGTAGTTTTTGATGATCAGCATATTGAAGACGTTTACCATTGCCGGAAGGAACAGAACCGGCAGCTTGTTCACCAAGTGCAGCTCCTGCATCAGCAGATAGGAAGGAATCATCCCGCCGCTGAACAGCATGGTAAAGATAAACATCAGCAGCAGCCAGCTCCGTCCCCGAAGATGCGGCTTGGAGAGCGGATAGGCGGTCAGCGTCGTCAGCAGCAAACCGAGAAGCGTGCCCACGACCGTGACGATGATCGAGATTTTGAACGAGTTCATGAAATGCCCGTTCTCCAGCACGTACTTGTAAGTGCCGAACTGGATGTCAATGGGCAGCAGATTGACGCGGCCCGAGATAACCGCCGATTCGCTGGAAAGCGATTTGGCGATCAGGTTGACAAACGGAATCAATGTGGTTAAACCGATGAGAATAAAGAACAGGTAGTTGAAGACGTTGAATGCCTTTTCGGAAAAGGTTTGACGGATCATACGGCTTGCTCCCCTTTCTACCAGATGCTCCGGTGCAGGAATTTGCGGCTCAGGGCGTTTCCGCCGACAACCAGGACGAAGGAAATGACGGATTCAAACAGCCCGACCGCAGTTGAGAAGCTGTAATCCTGGTTCCCGATCCCCATTCGGTAGACATAGGTGCCGATGACGTCCGCGACCTCGTAAACCGTCGAGTTGTACATAACAAGAATTTGCTCGGTGCCCGCTTCCAGGATGTTCCCGAGGCGGAGAATAAACATCAGCAGGATGATCGGCACGATGCCCGGCAGGGTGATGTGCCAGAGCTGCCGCAGCCGGCCGGCGCCGTCCATCCGGGCGGCTTCGTAGAGGCCGGGGTCGATGGTGGCAAAGGCGGCGAGGTATACAATGGTGCTCCAGCCGGTTTCTTTCCAGCCAGCCGATCCGATCAGCACGCCCCTGAAAACGCTCTTATCGAGGAAGAAGCCGATTTGCTCAAAGCCCAGCGAAACCAGAAGTTTGTTGACCAGACCGCCGTTCGTGGACAGCAGGTCGATGAACAGGCCGCTGACGATAACCCAGGACAGGAAGTGCGGAAGATAGATGATTGTCTGGACGACCCGCTTGAACATCATCCGCCGCAGCTCGTTCAGCATCAAAGCGATGATGATCGGAAGCGGGAACAGGATGACCAGCTTGTACAAGCTGATGATCAAGGTGTTTCGGAACACCTGGAGGAAGTCGCTGTAGGTAAACAGCTTCTCGAAGTGCTTCCATCCAACCCATGGGCTGCTCGCATACCCGTCAAAAATGTTGAAATCCTTGAAGGCGATGGTAATGCCGTACATGGGGGTGTATTTGAACAAAAGAATGAACAAAATGCCGGGCAGCAGCATGAGATATAAATCCCAGTCCCTTTTGAAGTCCAGCCGCAGCCGCTTCATGGATTTGCCGAAGCGCCTTTCTTTGGGAATGGTTTGCATTGAAGCCGCGTTGTCTTTCATGGTTATCCCCCTCGTCTCTCGTTACTCAAATTGTAGTGGGGATTTCGGCGGCTGAGTAGGCGATTCTCATTACTGTTTATGGTACTTTGATGTTTGATTTCGGGGAAAAAGCAAAAAAAGTGCGAATCGCGTCCAATTGGAAGCGTTTCACACTTTCAACCCATGTTAGGTTTCCTATCTAATTTTTTAGATTTTCACTTCTCCAGGGTTCACTCCCCAGTATTTTCGGAACACTTTGGTAAAATAGCTGACATCCCGATACCCGACCAGACGGGCGGCGTCGTACACCTTTCCGCCTTCCTGAAGAATCGCCTTGGCCCGCTCCATTTTCTTTTCCAGCACATAAGTGGAGAACGGAACGCCCGTCTCCTGCTTGAACAGGCGGCTGAGGTAAGAGGAGTTGACGTACAGCCGGTCCGCCACCGTATGCAGGGTGATGTCCTGGTCGATTTCTTCATTGACGATGTTCAGAATGGACAGCACGACCTTGTTGCTCGTCGTCTTGCGTTCCTGCCGCAAATAGCCGCAAATGGCCCGTACGGTGCGGGTCAGCCAGGCCCGGGTCTGCTCCCTCGTATTCAGCAGCGTCACGTTCTGAAAATACGCAATGTCCTCTCCGACCACATGCTTCACCATCCACCCCTGCTTCTGGATGATCCGGACAAACATCCCGCTCAAATAAAAGACGACCTCACGGATGTCATCAACCGTTTCCGCGTGCAGCAGACAGTTTTCCCACAACTTCTCCACTTCCGCGAGCGCTTTTTCCTCGTCTCCGGTGTCGAGGGCGATTTCCAGCGCTTTTTCCAGATTGGGCTGGGCTTGTATGCCTTCGCGTCTGCGGTCCTCTTCCCGGTACGGAATGGCGATATCCTGCCCGTATACCATCCGGTCGTTCAGCGCGCGGCAGGCCTGGGCATACAGCTCGGGCATGTCCTCCAGCCGACCCGTGCTGGCGCAAATGCCGGCGCTCGCCGTCGCCTTCAGCGCCTCTTTCGTCCGGGACAGCAGCCGGATCACCGACGAATGCACGCTGAGCGCGCTTTCCTTCGGATCGTCGTCCGCCGGCAGGGTGAAAACGAGCAGGGTGCAGCCCTGCGCATCGCCGGATACCCAGCAGTGCGGCGGCGCAAACAGCTCCTTTGCCAGACACTGGAGCGAGAATTGCAGCAGCGGCAAGTCGGGGTTGGCGTGCGGCGCTTCCCCGTCGGCCGCCGGGTCGATGTCCAGCACCGCAACCGCGATCCGGGCGTCCGGGTCAAGGTCGATGTAATAATCGGCGCTTTTCTCCAGCACTTCGGCCGCGGAAAATTTGCCGCTCGCCCACTGCTGGAAAAACCCGCTCTGCAAATACGGCAGATGCTCCTTCCATTTGCTTTGCAGCTCCGACTGCACCCGCCACTGCTCCAGCTCCTTGCCGAGCTGGCGGCTTGCCTCCAGGACGGTGTCGAGAATTTCCTGCTCTCCGGCGGGCTTCAGCAGGTACTGAAACACCCCCGCCTTCAGCGCTTCCTGGGCAAAG
Source organism: Gorillibacterium sp. sgz306347 (assembly GCF_059735245.1). NCBI lineage: Bacteria > Bacillati > Bacillota > Bacilli > Caryophanales > Paenibacillaceae > Gorillibacterium > Gorillibacterium sp. sgz306347. Next base: position 142,666 of record NZ_JCAPET010000003.1, on the reverse strand, counting down.
GAAAAATTATCGTGGCCGCTCAAAATAATCAGCTTGAGAAACGACCCGGTTCCGTCCCTTTCCCGAAGCTTTTGGATCAGGGTCAGACCGTCCATCTCGGGCATCTGCACGTCCAGCAGCATGATGTCCGGTTTTTTGCGTTCGGCCAGCTGCAGCGCTTCCCGGCCGTTGGCCGCCACGCCTACCACCTGTATGCCATGGTCCTCCCACGGAATATGATAAGCCAACGCGTGTCTGAGCCGCGGTTCATCCTCCACCACCATCAAATTCATCGGCTCGTTGCTCCTCCTTTCGGACAGCCTCTCCCGCGGCGGGAACAAAGGTATCCTTGCAGCGGTCGAGCGGCAGGCTCATGATCGCCGTGGTGCCCTCCCCGGGCTTGCTGTCGATAACCAAATCCGCTTCGTTTCCGTAATACAGCTTCATCCGGGCGCGGACATTGCGCAGCCCGAACAAATCTTTGATGTCCTCCTCCAGCGAGAACGGTTCGTCGTTGTGCTTGCCGAGCCGCCCCAGCTCGCTTTGAATGTAGCGCAGCCGGTCCTCCGCCATGCCCGGCCCGTTGTCCTGGATTTTGATGACCAGGTTTTTGTCAGCCTCAATCCAGCTTTCGATTATCAAAAGGCCGCCCTCGGGCTTTCCTTCCATGCCGTGAATAATCGCGTTCTCCACCAGCGGCTGCAGCAAAAGCTTCAGAATCGGCACTTTCCGGGTGTCATCCCCGATCCGGTACTCGACCGTGAAATTCTCCAGAAACCGGATCTGCTGAATGCGGATATACGTATGCAGATGCGAGATGTTTTCCTCCAGCGAAAAAACGTCGCGGCCCTTGTTCAGGCTCAGCCGGAAGAAGCGCGACAGGTTCAGCACCATCTCACTGATTTCCTCCGCGTCATAGTTTTTAGCCGTCCAATAAATCGAATCAAGGGTATTGTACAAAAAGTGCGGGTTGATCTGCGTTTGCAAAAATTTCAGTTCCGTTCGGGCCAGGCGCAGCTGCTGCTCGTACTGGCCTTCAATCAGCTGTCTTTGGTAGGCGACCATCTGGTTGAAGGAGTCGGTCAGGTAGCCGAACTCGTCCTTGCGCTCGTTCTCCAGCCGGACGCTCAGGTCGCCGCCGCCCAGCCGTCTCATGCCCCGGGACAGCTTGTATACGGGAGATGCAATGCCGGTATAAACCAGCCACGAAATCCCGAGCGCAAGGAGAACGCTGAGCAGGATGAGCAGGTACGTGTAGGTTCGTATCCGGTCGGTTTCCCGGTAAAGCTCGGACTCCGGCTGGACCAGGGTGAGCGTCCAGCTGGAATAGGACGAGTCAAAGGAAACCGTCATTTCTCCGTCCTGCGGAGCCGGCAGCTGCCCGGCTTCCTCCACCGCCGCCGGGCTTGCCCGCCCGGTGCCGACCACCAGCTTGCCGCTGCGGTCGTGCAAATAAATATACGCGTTCGGCGAAGGAAGCTGCCGCTGGATGAGCCCGAGCAGCTTGCTTTTGTCGAGCGTGATGATCACCGCATTCGGCGAACGGTTTACGTTGTACAAGTCCATTGTCCGGATCAGCGACACGCTTTCCGCCCCCACCATTTCGCCGAACGTGATCCGATCCGTCACCCGCTCGCCCGCCAGCATGTAGGCAATGCCGGTTCCGGTGTCCCGGACGACGTTTTCCAGCCATTCCTGCTGCTGCGGCGAGGCAATCCGCCGTCCGCCGTGTTCGGTGGAAATCAGCATATGCGACGGCTGGTGGTACAGCGAAATATGCGACACGATATGGTTGACGGAATTGACGTTCGACAACTGGCGCAGGAGCAGGGAAAAATCGACGATCGATTGCGCCGACAGCTCCGGCCCGGTGTTTTCCAGCCTGCCGAGGAAAGTGGGGTCCGTTGAAATTAGCGTGGAGATCTCCTCAACATTCTGAAGCGTAAGATCGATGTATTCCATCGCCGAGTGGAGCGATACTTCCGTCCGCTCGACTGTCTGCTCGTATAAGATCGTCCGCGATCGTTCCACCGCAAACAGGCTTACCACAACCAGCGGCAAAAGAATGAGCAGAAAATAGCAGGTCAGCCGGAACTGGATGTGACCGGAAAAGCGCTCGCGAAACCAGCGGAACGGTTTTTTCATGGGTTTTCCGCCCCTGCGTCCGAACCGTCCCGGCTTTTCCACCATTCGTTTACTTCCAGCGTGACCTCGGCTCCGCCTTCTTTGTACCACAGCTGAACAAAATCATCGAAGGTGTCGAGCGGCGCAACGCCGGCGACGATCTGGGTAAACACATCCTGCATGTTCTCCAGCTGCTCGGAGTATTTGGCCATGCCCGGCGTCGGCACGCCGTAATAGTGATTCGGGATCAGGTGCTGCTCGATCAGCTGAAGATTCTCGTACAGGTGATAATCTCCAAGCGAATCAAGCCGCTGCTTGGCCATCTCGGGGTCCATGACGTCCACGAGCGATTGGTAAATGCCCCGGTACAGATGTTTGTCGTGCTCGGCGAAGTTGGTCACCATCTTTCCGTTTTCCATCGTCCAGATTTCGTTCTCAAAACCGAACTTCAGCGTCTTGTAGCCGTCTCCGGCGATAAAGTTCAGCAGCTTCACGACCTCCGCCGCATGCTCCGTGCCGGCGGGGATCACATTGTAGCTGCGGATGATGTCCTTGTCGTACACGCCGCTTTCCCCGCGCGGACCGACGGGGAAGCCAAGCGCGATCCAGTTGGCGTGAGGGTCCTTCTTCTTGTTTGCCGCAATTGCGTAGCGCGTATCGTACCAGGTGGCCGAATACAGGCCGACGCGGCCGTTTTCAATCTTCTCGAACAGATTGCTGTTGCGGTTCAGAGGGAACTCCGGATCGAGCAGCTTTTCCCGGTACAGCTTCGCCAAAAACCCGAGCGCTTCCTTTGTTTCCGGCAGTACGCTGCCGTTCACCAGCTGCCCGTCCCGCTCCAGCCAGCTGTTCAGCTGCGTGCCGAACGCGCCGAAAAAGGGCGCGGACCGCCCCAGGTCTTCGGTCAGGATAAGCCCGATGGTGTCGTCGAGCCCGTTCCGGTCGGGGTCGTCCTGCGCAAACGCCCGGATGACTTCATAGTATTCGTTCAGTGTGGTCGGCGGCTTCAGACCCAGCCGGTCCAGCCAGTCCTTGCGGACATACATCAGCTCGATGCCCTTCACTTCATTCAAACTGGGAATGGCATAGATTCGGCCGTTGTAGCGGACGCGTTCCCACGCCTCCTCAGGTATTTTCTCTTTCAGTACCGGACCGTACTGGTCGATCAGCTCGTCAAGCGGCTGCAATTCACCGCGTTTGGCGTAGTAATCCAGCCATACGGGGCTGGTCGTATTGATCAAATCGGGCAGCTTGCCCGACGACATGATCAAATTCAGCCGTTCCTCGTATACATCCTGGGGCGGCACCGTGACACTGAGGTCGAGACCGGTTTCCTTCTCGATGTAAGCCAAATAAGGATTATTGTTCTCGTCCATTCCGTCCGGAAAGGTCATGCCCAGGTCGTCAATGACCATGGAAACCGGAATATTCCGCTCCGGAGAAGGATCGGAACGACTGCATCCGACAGCAATCGACACCATCAAGGCGCACGTAAACGCCCTCATCACCGTTTTATGTTTCATCGCAGCTGTTCTCCTCCCCACTGGCGCTCGCGGCATTGGCTTGTCTACAGCTTAAGACAGGCCGCCAGAGCGGGAAGAATCCCCTCGGCCATCAGCATAAAACCCAGGTCGGTCGGATGAACGCCGTCCACCGTGCTTTCGCCAAAGTGTGCGCCAAGCAGCAGACTGCCGTCCAGGAAATGAAGGTTGGCGTCCCCTTCCGCCCGCAGCCGTTCGACCAGCGCGCGCTGATAGGCCCGCCGGCCGTCCAGCGCCTCCCGCAGCGCGGAATCGAAGTGCGCGCCCGGCGGCTGGATACGCGTCAGGAGCAATATTGGAACGGACGGATGGCGCTCGCGAAGGATGGAAATGAACCCGGGCAGCGTGGCCTGCAGGCTGTCCAGATTTCCGCAGTTGGCCTCGTAGTCGAGCACGAAGCAGCCCGGATGTTCGATCTCTGCGATCACCCTGGCGACCTCCGGCTCGCCTTTGCCGCTGCCCGAAAAGCCAAGGTTGATCATCTCCCGGTTGATCCGACGGCCGAGTATCGACGGGTAAGCCATGCCCGGCCGGGAAGCGCAGGCCCCCTGCGTGATGGAGGTCCCGTAAAAAATCACCGGTCCGCCGGGTTCATAAGCGGGGGGCGGCAGGACCTCCGCTTCCGGCTCCAGTCCGACCTCGACCGCCTCCACGCCCTGATAGAGCGGAAAGTAAAGCGTAACCGTCCGGATTTCGGGGCTGTCTTTGGCCGCAAAGAGACGGGCGCTGTATTCCGTTTGATCCGGCTTGAAGGACGCGGTTCCCGCAAACATCGCCGAACCGGGCTCGCCGATGTAGCAGTCGAACCCGCATTGGCCGGTCGGCGCCATGTGGTACATATCCGCTTTGGCTTTTAACCGGACTTTCACATGTATCTCCTGCGAATCGGTCCGAAAGCGGATGGCCCCGCCCGCCGTACAGTCCGCCAGCCAATTGACGGCCTCGGGCAGGGGACTGGAAGGGACGGCGGGCATCCGGCGGTAAAGCCCGTCCGCTGCAAACCAAGGAAAACCGGACAAGCCGAAAGGCCCGGTCCGGGGGTCATGCCATCGCAAGCGTGAGGAGGCGCTATCCGAAACCACCATGTTGGTGTCATATTTTTCAAGCTGAGAAGACGGATTTTGCGGCATGGCTCTTCACTCCAACTGTTTTTTGTTAACTATCATACCATAGAGCGGGACATCATGACCTGACATGGCGATTTTTCTGGAAGAAAGCTTGACAAAGACCGCCGACACGCCACACTTAAAAGATAAACGAAGGGTGCAACCGCTTTCAAGTGATTGTACTGCATCCTTTGCGAAAAAGAAACCGTTTCGTCATGCGGATTCTCTCTCCCCCCACCTTTCATCCTACTGCAGCCGGCCGCCGATTTCCACCCCTTTTGCAAATAAGAACAACCCGCTGCCGCTCTCCTCCGAGAGTGCCAACGGGTTGTTCTCCATCCCTTCGTCCGACCGGAAGCCGGGTCAGTGGATGTCTCGTTTCTTGAAGCGGCCGCCTTTTACGTCGTGAATGTTGCCGATGGCCAGGAATGCTTTCGGGTCCTTTTCTTCCACGATGGATTTCAGCTTCGCTTCCTCCAGCCGGGTGATGACCACAAAAATGACTTTCTTGTCGTCGCCCGTAAAGGCGCCTTCGCCGTTCAAATACGTAACGCCCCGGCCTAGCCGGTAATTAAGCGCCTGCCCGATTTCCTCGTACTGGTCGCTGATGATCCAGACCGATTTGGACTGGTCCAGCCCTTCGATGGTAACGTCAAGCACCTTATAGGCGATAAAGTAAGCGATCAGGGAGTACATGGCCTGATCCCAGCCGTACACGAATCCCGCGCTCGCCAGGATGAAGATGTTGAAGAACATGACGATTTCCCCGACCGAAAACGGACTCCGCTTGCTGACCAGAATCGCCACGATCTCCGTCCCGTCCAGCGATCCGCCCGCGCGGATGACCAATCCGACGCCGACGCCTAGAATGACGCCTCCGAAAACAGCGGCCAGCAGCGGCTCGATGGTGAGCGGCCGGACCGGATGCAGCAGCGTGGTCCCGATGGACATGATGATAACCGAGAACAGCGTGGACAAAGCAAACGTCTTCCCGATCTGCTTATAGCCGATAAATAAAAACGGAAGGCTTAGAACGATCATGAACACCGCAAGCGGCATGTGGAACAAGTGGGACAAAATAATCGAGATCCCGACGATTCCTCCGTCAATGATCTGGTTGGGAACCAAAAAGATTTCAAGGCCCACCGAGAACAAAGCCGAGCCGAGAAACATGACCAAAATTCGTTCCAGCAAGCGGTAGCCGGTCAACTTCTTATGCTGTGCCGGAGGCATATCCTGCTTCATGGCATGCGCCATACCAATCCCCCCTATCCGTGTGTTAGTTCTATTATAGCAAACGATTGCTTTCTTTGCAGAAAAAACCGCCGTTTCCGTTCGAATTTATTGGAAAACACCGCTAAACCTCAGCAAATCTTCACTTCCCTTCCTTTCTCTTCGGTTATATTCCTCCCGGTGCCCGGTTGCCCGCCTTTCAAAAATAAGGTATAGTGGGGATGTAAACATTTTTCTCGATTAAGCGATTTATTAAGAAAATATTTTTCAGAAGGTGAACGGGTTTGAATGTGCTGAATGCGATGCGCGAGATCCGGGATCAGCTGAAGCCGCGCGAGCGGGACATCGCCGATTTTATTCTGGAGCATCCGCACGAAACCGTCCAGATGGGCATTACGGAGCTGGCCGAGCGGTCGGGCGGCAGCACCGCCTCCGTCTCCCGCTTTTGCCGCTTGTTTCATGCTTCCGGCTACGCCGAGTTCAAGATGAGGCTGGCCGCCGATCTGGCTCAGGGGCAGGCTCCGGCGCCCCAATCCTATCAGGACATCGTCGCCGGAAACTCCCTGGAGCGGATCGCGGCCGCTGTGGAAGCGAACCATCTTCGCTGCATCGCGGAGACGACGCGGATTCTGGATCTCAAGGAAGTGGAAAAAGCGGTGGCCGCCCTGAACAACGCCCGGCAGATCGACCTGTACGGCGTGGCGACCTCCGGCGTGGTAGCGCAGGATTTCTACCAGAAGCTGATTCGCGTGGGCAAACGGGCCGTGATGTTCTCCGACTCCCACATGCAGCTGACCTCGGCCGCCGCGCTCACCGGGCAGGACGTCGCCATCGGCATCTCCTACTCGGGCGAAACGCCGGAAACGGTCAAGGCGCTGCGCTCGGCGGCGGAAAGCGGGGCGGTCGCCATCTCGCTCACCAAATACGGCCCCAATACGCTGGCCTCGCTTGCGTCGATCCGGCTTTTTTCCTCCAATCTGGAGGCGGGCCTGCGGCGCGGCGACATGGCGTCCCGGCTGGCGCAGCTTCATGTGCTTGATATTGTTTTTACCGCGATGGTCAGCTCCCGTTTCGAGGATTACGTCCCGCGGCTCGAGAAATCGTTCCAGGTTGTGAAAGCCTATACCGGCAAGGAGGATCGTTAACGAATGAACATTCATATTTTTGATTCGCAGGAAAAGCTGAACGAGGCGGGGGCCGGCATCATCATCGGCACCGTGCAGACCAAACCCAGGGCCGTGCTCGGCCTCGCCACCGGCAGCACGCCGGTCGGCATTTACGAGGAAGTGGTCCGGGAATACGAACGTGGGCTGGTGAGCTTCAAAAAAGCGGCTTCGTTCAACCTGGATGAATACGCCGGGCTGCCGGAAGGGCACCCGGAAAGCTATTTGGTCTACATGAAAAAGCACTTGTTCGACTTCATTGATTTGCCTCTCGCGCAAGCCCACATCCCGAACGGCAATGCGGCGAACCTGGAGGAAGAATGCAAACGGTACGACGCCCTGCTGGCCGACGCGGGCCAGATCGACCTGCAGCTGCTCGGGCTCGGCCACAACGGCCATATCGGATTTAACGAGCCCGATCACGCGCTGACCAGCGCCACTCACGTGGTGACGCTGCGCGAGCAAACCCGCAAAGCGAACGCGCGGTTCTTCGATTCGATGGACCAGGTGCCCAAGCAGGCGCTTACAATGGGCGTCGGCGCGATCCTGAAAGCCAAGACGATCCTGCTTGTGGTGCGCGGAGCCGACAAGGCGGAAGTGGTGCATCGCGCTCTGACAGGACCGATCACGACGGAGCTGCCGGCGTCGCTCCTGCAGACGCACCCTTCCCTCGTCGTTCTGCTGGATGCCGAAGCGGGGAGGCTGTTCCGCTCATGACGCAGGCAGACAAGAAGGCTCAAAGCGATGTCCGTATTGTCGGCGCCCGGATCGTCACCCCGGCCGGCGTCCTGGAGAACGGTACGATTTTGCTGCGTGACGGGGTGATCGCCGAAATCGGCGCACCGGAGCATGGCGAGGCTGCTGCGGCCCAAACGGGGAAGAACACGGTCGTGATCGACGCGGGCGGCGGTTGGGTCGTCCCCGGCTTTATCGACGTGCATGTTCACGGCGGGGCCGGTTACGAGTTCATGGCCCCTTCCATGGAAGCTTTTGAAGCGATCGCCCGCTTCCATGCGCAAAACGGCACGACCGCCCTGCTGGCGACCACCGTCACGGCCTCCAAAGAGGCGACGGATCAGGTGCTGGCCGCCGTCGGCGAATTCGCCAAGGTCCGCCCCCCGGAAGCCGCCCGCGTGGTAGGCGCGCATCTGGAAGGTCCGTTCATTAACGTAAAAATGAAAGGCGCGCAAAACCCGGACTACATCGTTCCGCCCCAGCCGGATTGGCTGGAGGACTGGACGCGGACGTATCCGGGCGTGGTCCGGCTGCAAACGCTGGCGCCGGAAGGCGAAGGCGCGCTTGCCTACATCCGCGAGCTGGTGAAGAACGGAATCGTCGCCGCGGCCGGTCATACCGACGCCACGTTCGACCAGATCACGGCCGCGGCGGATGCCGGACTCAGCCACTCCGTCCACTGCTTCAACGCCATGCGCGGGCTGCACCACCGCGAGCCCGGCACGGTCGGCGCGGTGCTGACGGACGACCGGATCAGCACGGAAGTAATCGCGGACGGGCACCATGTGCATGTGGCGGGCGTCCGTCTGGCCGCGAAGCAAAAAGGCCCGGATAAGCTGCTGCTGGTCACCGACGCCATCGCCGCAGCCGGCCTTGACGACGGCCACTACCACCTCGGCGAGCTGCCGGTCACCGTGCAGGAAGGCGTCGCCCGGCTGACGGACGACGGGGCGCTCGCCGGCAGCACGCTGACGATGATCGCCGCCTTCCGCTTCGCCGTGACGCAGGCGGGCATTCCGATCGAGGACGCCTGCAAAATGGCGAGCGCCAACCCGGCGCGGCTGCTCGGCCTGGAGGCGTCCAGCGGAACGCTGGAGGTCGGCAAGCAGGCCGACGTGCTGCTGATGGACGCGGACCTGAACCTGCGCGCCGTCTGGATCGAAGGCCGCCCGGTCAAAGGCGCGTAAGCCGTTCGGGCAGGCGGCGCGCAAGCCGGCCGGGCTACGGCGCGTAAGCCGTTCGGGCAGGCGACGCGCAGGCCGGCCGGGTACGGCGCGTAAGCCGTTCGAGCAGGCCAACCGGGCAATGGCGCGGTATTGCCTTCGTCCCGCCCGTAGCAACTAGTGCCGGAGTCGCTCGGAGACACGAAGCTTCTATTAGAAGGCGTAATAGAATGCGAGAGATAAAGCGGCAATGAATGCGGCACCTAACGATTGATTGTGCAGCAAAAAACAGCGCTCACCCGGAGCGCTGTTTTTTATTTGCCTTTTGCTTGGCGGACTCTGCGGCAAAACCGCCGTTCTGACGGCGCCCACTTAGGGAAACATCCTCCGTCTCGGCTAACGGTTGCCATGGAGCTTATTTGCCGAAAAAGAGGCAATTTTGAATTCTAACGGTTCTATAGGAGCTTATTTGTTCCAACAGCGGGGAAAATCCGTATTTTAGCCTCAAATAAGCTCTGTGGCAACCGTTACATTTTAAAAACCGGTCATTACGCTTAAATAGCCTCGCTCACAACCGTTAGAGTTTTTGCCGTCTTGCCGTGAGACGTTCGTTTAACCGCAAGAGCTGTCATGCGGTCGTCAGATGTTTATTCCCGGAGTGCGTCGCGCAGCCGGCTGGATGCGTAGTCGGCCGATTTGGCCTGCTTGCGTCGGCGCAGGTCGGCCAGCTCGCGTCGCAGCCGCGCGTTCTCTGTCTCCAGCTCGGCAATACGCCTTCTTGCTGCTTCCAGCTCGGCAATACGCATTTTTGCCGCTTCCAGCTCGGCGGGCATTGTCATCGCCGTATCCTGTTCCGTTCGGTGCATGGAATCGTGGTCAGCTTCCGGCATGTTTTCCATCCTTCCCGTCGTTTCCAACCGACGATCCGTCGGAGACAGCGGTCCGGATCGCTTTCACCCGGCCTACGCTTCCATCGGTCAGCCGCACCTTAATACCGTGTGGATGAGTGGGAGAGTTGGTCAGGATGTCTTTTACCACGCCGTTCGTCAGCTTGCCCGTCCGCTGGTCGGCCTTGAGCACGATGTCGACCTCAAGACCGGGGCGGATGTCGCTCCGTTTCTGTCCGTTCACCTACATCTCCTCCGTCCGCTTAGCGTTTCCGCCCGCCGCGTCCGCGACCGGCTCCGCCTACGGCGCCTTCGCCCGCGCCGCTGCGCCCGCCGCGTCCGCGACCGGCTCCGCCTACGGCGCCTTCGCCCGCGCCGCTGCGGCCGCCGCGTCCGCGACCGGCTCCGCCTACGGCGCCTTCGCCCGCGCCGCTGCGCCCGCCGCGTCCGCGACCGGCTCCGCCGGCGCCCGCCGCCCGCGTTGCCGCACGTCCGCTTCCGCGCGGGGACTCCGCGCGCGCCGCGCCGCTTGCGTCCAGCCGACGTTTTTCAAACGTCTGCTTCACTTCGCGCTCGATGCGCTCCAGCTTGGCGCGGTCGCGCGCCGTTATCAGCGTGATCGCCGTGCCCTGCTGCCCGGCCCGTCCGGTCCGGCCGACCCGGTGCAGGTAATCTTCGCCGTCCTGCGGCACGTCGTAGTTGAAAACATGGGTGACCCCTTCCACGTCGAGTCCGCGCGCGGCGACATCCGTCGCCACCAGAATTTGCAGCTCCGCATTCCGGAACCGCTTCATGACGTTCTCGCGTTTGGCCTGCGTCAGGTCGCCGTGCAGTTCATCCGAATTCAGTCCCGCCAGCTGCAGCGCTTCATTCAGGCGTTTGGCGCGGATTTTTGTGCGGCAAAAAACAACAGCCAAATACGGCCGCTGCTGCGCGATGAGCTGAATCAACGCCTGCTGCTTGCCGCGGTCCGTCGTTTCGATAACCGTTTGCCGGATGTTGTCGAGCGTGATTTTACGCCCCTTCACCTGCACGTCTTCCGGCGACTTCATGTACCGCGAAGCCAGCCTGCGCACCTCGTCCGGCATCGTTGCCGAGAACAGCATCGTCTGCCGGGAAGGCGACAGCTGCCGGATAATGCCCTCGACATCGGGCAGGAAGCCCATGTCCAGCATCCGGTCGGCTTCATCCAGAACCAGCATGCCGGTACGTGAAAGGTCCACTGTGCCCCGGCCCAAATGGTCCAGCAAACGCCCCGGCGTCGCTACAATAATTTGCGGCGCGTTTTTCAGCTTGCGGATTTGCGCCTCCACATCCTGCCCGCCGTAAGCCGCGAGCACCGACAGCCCGACCGCCGGGACAAGCTTGCGGATTTCGGCCGTGATTTGAATCGCCAGCTCGCGCGTCGGCGTCAAGATGAGCGCCTGGACCTCATGCTTGTTCGGATCGGCATTTTCCAGAATGGGCAGCACAAAAGCCAGTGTTTTTCCCGTACCGGTCTGCGCCTGCGCAATGACATCGCGTCCGCCAATCAACAGCGGTATCGTCCGTTCCTGTACCGGCGTCGGCACCGCCACCCCGTTTTGCTGCAAGCGCCGGACCAAAGAGTCCCGCACGCCAAGTTCCATAAAATGATTCGCCATTCGCTGTTTTCCTCGTTCCTGAAGGGATATCGCCAAGCTTCCAAAAGCTGGCGGATCAAACGTCTATTATACCATGCCATCAAGCGGAAGAGCGAGAAGGATGCCTTTTTCCCGTAAATTGTCCAAGCATTCCCGCAAATATTCGTCGTCGTGTTCCACATATCGCAGCTCCGCCGCTTCCCCGGGCAAAATCCGCTCCGGAAAACCGGACCACGGTTCCGCCTCTTTTCCCCGGTAGGACGGCTCTTTCCATTTGGGATCGGGCCGGTAGCCGCGGCGTTCCATTTCCTCCATCACTTCCCTGTGATAGGCGATCAGCTTCAGCGGACTGTGCGCAAACACATAATCCACCGTGCGGTGCTTTTTCCCCCATCCGTTTCCGCGCAGCGCCGCACATTCGCGGTGCTGGCCGAGCAGCTGGGCCCTCGGCAAGTGCCCGATCAGACGGTAGTGCCACAATCTCATGCTGTCTTCCCCTCCTGCCAAGCCGCCGGTTTGTGGAGCCCGGTTTCCATGCAGCCGCTTCAATCGCGAAAATACCGTCTTTTTCTTTCCTTCTAAGCATACCGAATCGCACCCTGGTGAAGCAAGCCGCCGCTTTCCGTCCATCGGTTGCTTCGTCAACGGATGTTTTTTCCGTCGTCCTCTTGGCTGAACGTCCCGTTCAAAATCGTGCAATCGGCCATTTCCCCCTTTTGGCTCAGCGGCCAGCCTTTGAAAAAAAAGTGCGGAACCGTCCTTTTTCGGCACTTTTTTCCCACCCTTTTTGCTGAAAAGTTTTGTATAATAGAAGATAGTTTTTTCAAAAGAGGTGTTGGTATGGTTTATATTATCTACGACCTGGAAATGACGGTATGCCGCAAAAAGACCCACATCTCGGAAATTATCGAACTGGGTGCGGCCAAAGCCGCCCTGCAAAACGGTAAGATCGAGATTGTCGATACATTTCAAGCGTTTGTCCAGCCGCTCAAGACGCCTGTGCTTTCGAAAGCGACGGTGGACTTTACCGGCATCGTTCAGGCCGATGTCAACTCGGCCGACAAGTTCCCCGCTGTCCTTCAGCGGTTTCTGGACTGGATCGGCGGGGAAGAGTACTACTTGTGCTCCTGGGGACCGGACGACAAGCTGCAGCTGGTGCGCGAATGCCGCAGCCACGGCCTTTCGATGGACTGGATCCGGAACCACAACAACCTGCAAAGGCTGCTCACTTCGATTCGCCAGCAGGAGAAGCATCAGCAAATGGGACTCAAGGCGGCGCTGGAATGGCTGGAGATTCCGTTCTCGGGCTCGCATCACCGGGCGCTGGACGACGCGGTCAATACGGCCAAAATTTTTGTCCGTCTCGCCGACCGGATGAAGCTGGAGAAAAACGAATTCACTCCCGAAAAACGGGAGGACGAGGTGGTCTACAAAACCGGCCATTTCGCCAACAACCCGTTTGGCCAGCTCGCCGGCATGCTCGACGAAGAACCTTACGCCGGATAAGGTTCTTTTTTCTCGGGCTTCGCATATGGTACTGCGACAATGCTTTTTAGACAGAGAGAGAGAGAAAGTAAACAAAAAGGGAAGGTCGATTGCTCCATGCTTGATCGTCTGAAACGGTTTCGTCCGCTGCTTTACATGCTTGTTTTTCCCGTTATGGGCGCGCTGTACGCCCTGGTGAACAAGCCCAGGCCCCCGGTGCACACCCTGATTACATCGTTTGACACCGCTACGCCGTTTGTTCCGGTTTTCGCCCTGCCGTATTCCATCTGGATTTTCTTTATTTACGTTTGTCTGGTCTACTTTTTCTTTAAAGACCCGCTTGTGTACAAGCAGGCGCTTCTGACCTATGTCATCGCGGTTCTGGCCTGCTACGGCATTTATATGGTATTCCAGACGACCGTTCCGCGTCCCGCGGTTGTCGGCGAAGGCCCGATTTACGATCTGATGCGCTTCCTTTATAACAGAGACCGCCCGTTTAACTGCTTTCCCAGCATTCACGCCTTTACCTGTTACTTGATGATCCGCTCGCTCGCCGCAAGCTCGTTCAAAAACTGGCGCAACCGCGTGCTCATCTATGGCATGTCTTGGCTGATCATCGCCTCTACGCTGCTGGTCAAGCAGCATGTGGTCCTTGACTTGCTGAGCGCTTTTGTGCTGGTGGAGATTGTCCGCTGGATCGTGCTGCGTCTTCCTCTTCGGGGGCGCACGCTGGAGCCGAGCCTGTCGGTCCGGCAGTAACGGGCGGACAAGAGCCGAAAGAAATGAGGGCCTGAAGGCGTTCCGGCGGCTGAAGCCCCTGGCTCCGCGTACCGGCAAACTTAAAGTTTCCGCTAACCAATGGTTTGATTTCTTCGATTCGGGTTAATAACAGGAGGGAACTTAATGCCTGGAGGAATCGAAGATGAAGCAAGCCGTAAAATCCGATGAATATGTCATGATCATCCGAACCGAAAACGACGTGATTGTGGAAAGCGTCAAAAACGCGCTCGTGCCGATCGGAAAGCTGCTCCAAAACAAAAAGGCCGCTTCCGGCCAGTTCGAAATGATCACGAAAAGCGAATTCAACCGGCGCCTGGACGAAATGATGCTCCACTACTGAGCCCGGTTCGCCGAAACCAAAAGACCGCTCCGCGTACGGAATTGCGCCGTATGCCGGGCGGTTTTCTATTTTTCCCCGGATTGCGCGATATCATTCCCTGCAGGAGAGCTGGATAGGAACATCTTTTCCTAAAATACGGATTTGTGGTGCACGGCAAAGCATGGGCGGCGGGCTAACGGTTGCCACAGAGCTTATTTGTCCAAAAAAGAGGGGTTGAAATTTGTAACGGTTGCCACAGGGCTTATTTGCGTTTTTTTGCTAGGTTTAAGCCGTTTTTTCCCGAATAGGCGCTGTGGCAACCGTTAGAATTTTAAAAGGGCGTTTTTGGCGTGAATAGCCGCTGTGGCAACCGTTAGAAATCCATGCCGAACGAGCGCCACCGAAAATGCATCTTGGGGTTTCCTAAATTTCGGGGCAGAGCAGCCGTGGACGAAAAAAGAAGACGTTTGAGGGTCTCCCCGCAAGAGGCGTTTGAGCATACGGCGCGTAATCACAAATGGTGCGGAATAAGGATGACGAAATGTAAGCACTCCGGCTCGACCTCTGCGTCCGCCCCGCGAACAATCGGCTCACGCCAACCCACCGAGTCGAGGACCGCATCGAGTTGGTTTTCTTTCACTCGCATAAAATGGGACCGTCTGTTGATGAAAGGTGCATAAACGGCGGCGGCAAAAAGACTGCTCCGAAAAAAAAGCCGTCCCGGAAAATTCCCGGGACAGCTCCCTTACCTTTCACTTGCCATTGGCCAGATGCACCTGGCTTCACTCGGCATTCACTTGCCATTGATCTTCCGTTCGCCTGGCTTCACTCGGCATTCACTTGCATTGGCCTTGGCATTCTCCCGCCTTCACCCGCCATTGCCATTGGCCTGACGTTCGCTCGCTTCGATCCGCCATTGCCATTAGCCTGGCGTTCACCTGCTAGCGGCGCCATTCTCCAGCCTTCACCGGCCTTCACTGCCGTTCGCTACTCACTCGCCGGTGCCCGGCCGGGTCCGGACAAGCTGAAAAAACGTGCCGGTGGAGGTGGACACCAGCGCGCCGCGATCGCTGCGGATTTCGCACGACAGCTGCCATACCTCCCGCGCCCGGTTGATGACCCGGGCCGTTGCCGTAAGCCGTTTGCCTACGCCGGGATTGTGATACTGCACGTTCATATCGAGCGTCACGAATTTATCCCGTTCGTCGATCCGCTTCTCCAGCATCCAGGCCATGGCCATATCCGCAAGCGTCGCCGTAATTCCCCCGTACACGATCCGGTACGGGTTCAGCATTTCCGGCCGGATCGGCATCCCGCAGACAAATGCCTCCGGGTCGCTGCTTTCCTCCATCTCCACCTGCAAAAAGTTGCCGAGGAACGGATACCGGTTTTCTTTCATGGCATCGAGCGCGCGCAGAACGTTGTCCACCACGCGGGCGTCCCGATCCGATAGCCGCCCGATCCGCTCCATCAGGTCTTCCTTCTCCATCCCATGCCTCCGTTCAATCAAAAAACAGCTCGACGACCTCTTCCCGCTCCACCGGACCGAAATAATGCTTCAGGTCGATGTCCGCCAGCGCCTCCGCCACCGAAGCCCGGTCGTACTTGACCCCGGCGAGCTTTTCCTCAACGTCGTGCACTTCCCCTACGCCAAAAAAGTCTCCGTAAAGCGAAGCCCGCTTGATCCGCCCGTCTTCCACATCGAGCCGGAAATCGTAGGTGCCCGCGCTCAGCCGCTTCACCTGACGGAAGTTGAAGTCGGGCGACCGGCCAAAATTCCAGTCCCAGTTGCCGTAACGCTCGGCGGAAATTTGCCGGACGGCTTCCCAATCCTTCTCCGTCAGGGGATAGGTTTCGACCGGACGGCCTTCGAAAATCGAATCGAGAATGGACTGGCGGAACGCTTCAATCGTCATCGGCTTGTCCAAAAATTCGGAAATATTCGCCACCCGGCTGCTGACCGATTTGACGGCCTTCGATTTGAATTTTTCCGCGTTCACCTTGAGCGCTCCGGAAACCGCGCCGAGCTCGGTATCGAATAAAAGCGTGCCGTGGCTGAACATCCGGCCCTTTTGAGTAAACTGCGCGTTCCCGGAAATTTTGCGTTCGCCGACCTGGATGTCATTGCGTCCGCTCAGCTCCGCTTCGACGCCCAGCTTGCGCAGCGCTCCGATCACAGGTTCGGTGAATTTGCGGTAGTTATGAAACGAATTCCCGTCGTCCGTCGTGATGAAGCTGTAGTTCAGATTGCCGAGGTCGTGGTAAACCGCTCCTCCGCCCGACAGCCGCCGGACGACGTGGATGCCGTTCTGCTCGACGTATTCGAGGTTGATTTCCTCGCTAGTATTTTGGTTTTTCCCGATAATAATCGAAGGCTCGTTAATGTAGAACAAGAGATAATCCGTATCCGTAGGCAAATTTTTCAGCGCGTACTCTTCCAGCGCCAGGTTGATCCGCGGGTCCGTAATGCCGCGATTGTCGATAAACAGCATGGGTGTCCCTCCATCGCCAAAGTCGTTTGCTCCGTTTTCAACCTTATCACTTCGGGACAGGAGCCGCAAGTTCGCCGGAGGTTCAGTAATGTCCGGCCTCGCCGTTTGCCGGCACGTTATGCCCGTCACTTGCAGCTTCCCAGCCGGCACGTTGCACCCTGCGCCTTTACGCCCCCCCGGAGTCCGGCCATGCCGATTGCCGGCACGTTGCACCCGTCACCTTGCGCCGCCGCAGCGTCCGTTCCAAGCGGGTTCAGCCGCAAGCGAACCGGCGCTTTACGCGCAAACACAAAAAAGAGTCCATTCCGGCACACGCCCGAAAAGACTCCTTTTTCTCATTGACTCGTTTATTTGGCTGCTTCCGGCTCCGCTTTGACAAAGCTGTCCTTGGGCGCGCCGCATTTCGGACATTTGCCCGGGCGGCAGCGGCCTTCGCTCGTATCCCCGCATTCCTTGCATTTCCAAACGGCCATTCGTTCCACCTCCGAAAGTTGTGTCGAATCAAGTCTCTACCTCCAATTCGATGCCGTCAAAAGCTTTCCTCCCGGGCAGGTATGACCGTTTTGTGTCGGCGGGAAGGTCAGATTGAATAAAGCTCGTTGTCCCGCCGGAATCCTTTGTACCGGGTGCCTTGGTAGCTCAGCGTGCCGTGGTCGTCTTCGGCGATCATGCCGTACTCATCGCCGCGCAGCTGCAGCTCAACGCGTTCCCCGCTGTGCATTTCAAACGTGACGTAGTAATACGTGCGCGCTCTGGAATCGCCGGCCCCGCCTCGCACCTCCGTTCGCCTCGACACCACGCGGGCCGGGACGGAAAGCAGCGGCGAGGCGTTGTTTTTGCTCCAGGTGCTTGCCCCTTTTGCAACGGAATACAAAATCGTTCCGCCAATAATGAATGCGATTAGCAAAAAGGGAATCAGGAAGCCCGCCGGCATCCCCGAAAAAAAGCCGCCGCCCGCTCCGATTCCATGCCCGAAAGGATCGTTCATTCCATTGTTCATGCCAAGCATCCCCCTCTTACGACCCGGAAATCATGTATTCGATTGCCGGGTACGAAATCACAAACCGTTCCCGGTAGGTCATGTCCATCGCATCGTCATACCGGCTGATGATGCCGCCGTGCAGAATAGCCGCCTTGAAGCCCCGTTCCACCGCCCCGTTAAACGTAAACAGGACGCAGTGCTCCGCCGCAAATCCGGCCACGATGACAAAATGGACGTCCCGGTCCCGGAGGATGCGCTCCAGATCGGTTTTCCAGAAGGCGTTGGACCATTCCTTGGTCAGAAACAGGTCGGTGTCGGCGGCCTCGATCCCGGGGATCAGCTCAAACTCCTCCGAGCCCTCGCCGCCTTCCACTTCAACATCCTGGATATGCATCACCGTATGACCGGCCCCGCGCAGCAAACCCGCCACATAATTGATGTGCTCGCAAGCTTTTTCTACTTGGTACCGGAGCTTTTCATCTCTCACAAACCCCACCTGCATGTCGACGATCAATAAGGCAATTTTCATGGTTGGCTCCTTCCTCCGGACCGCGAGTAGGCTGATGGCCCGCTTGGACGATAATCATATTTTACCGCAAAAAAGAAGCCAGTGCTGCAATTCTCCGCACATACCCGGGACTCTTGGCACTCCTGGCACTCTCGGCACTCCCGGCATTTCCGGAACGCCCGGCAAGACCGGCACGTCCGGACAACCGGCCCGTTCCGGCTGAAAAAAGCAAAAAACCGTTTTTCGGCGGTCCGAAAAACGGCGGGTGTGAAGCGATTTTCATAGATGCGGTTGAATGCAAAGGAGGATAACTGCGAGCGGCCGGTTCAATCCCGCGAGTAGATCTCCAGGTTGTGAATCGACCAGTAGTTGCCGATGGTTCCGTTGCTGACGATTTTGACAAACCGCGCGCTCTGCGGCTTGAAGCTGATTTCCGTCGTTCCTTTTGTTCCATGTCCCGAAGCCACCGGGCCGTTCCAGGTTCGGCCGTCTTCGGACAGGTAAACTTCATAGGACCGGGGATAATCGTACAAAGACCCTTCGGAATCCAAAACGATGCGTTCAACGGTTTCCTTCCCGCCCAGGTTTACCTGAAACCACATGCCGGGCTGCTGCCAGACGCCCGTATCCCAGCGCGTCCGTTTGCTGCTGTCGATGGCCCGGCCCGGAGGCGAACGCTTGGCGCTCATAGAGGCGCTGACCTCCCACTTGCTCCGATCGAGGGGAAACAGACCGGAAGAGATGTCCGTCGGGCGGGACATCTCTTCCGAACCGGTTACCCGGATGGCATAAGAATATCGGACGCCTGCTTCCACTGTTTTGTCCGTATAGGAGGTTTTGGTTACCTTCCGGGCGATTTCGTTAAAGATCCCTCCTTCGCCGTCGGCACGCCAGATATCATAGGACAATGCACCCGCGGATTCCAGCCAGTTGAGCCGGACCTCCGGGCCCGATGCCGCTTCGGCCGTCACCCAATCGGGGGCGCCGGCCGAAACGTCGCCGGCTTTGGACAAAATGTACTGCACAGCCTCGCCCGGCTCCAACGTTTCGGTAATCTCCACCTCGGGCGCTGCTTTCATGCCGCTTACAACGGATCTGGCTTCCTCGTAGGTTTCTCCCCTGCCAAACCGTTCGCCTTGGTACACCGCTTTATCCGGTAAATTGACCTTGACGGTGATCGTCTGGCGGGTGGACTCAAAGTTTACGAAGTTCAGCAGCACTTTATCGGAGGTGCCGCCCGTTACCGGAAGCGGGTCAAGCGTCGAGGTATCCACCGCGCGGAAATAGACGAGCTTGTCGGCGGTTTCCTTCTTGTTCTGTACTTCGTAGGCCAACGGTTTGCCGTGCGTCGCGTACGCCAGGCTCAACCGGCGCATGACATCAACGCGGGAATCCCGTTCCTCGGACGCCGGACGGTGAATTTTGGTCTCCGCCGGGTTGTGGTCCTGCAAATTGAAGCCGGTCTCGAACAGCGAATACCCTTCGAAGAACGCGGCATGCTGCAAGAACATATCCGCATAGCCGATGTGGGCCCGCATGATCCGGTCAAAAGCCGCCGCCTTGGGCTGGTTCGCCCCATACTTCGGATCGTCGGTATGGTCGTCGGATGTGCCGAACTCGGTGCTCAGCATCTTTTTGGGCAGTCCGTCCTCGGAGCCTCCGAACGTCTTCAGGTTTTCGACGAAGCTGCCGCCTTCCTTATCGGCGTAAGAAGCTCCGTATGCGTGGCCGTTCGTCAAGTCGGTGATGTTCTCCAGCTCCAGCCGCTGCTCCGGATCACGCTCCCAGCCGTCCGGATCGCCGCACTGATTCGGGGCGCCTTCGGTTTGGAAGCTGCATTCGTTCACCTCGTAAGCCGGCCAGTACGCCCAGCCGGGAGCGACCGTTTTGATGCCCGGGGCCAGCTGATCCCGGTTTTCGTTCAGCCACTCGGCGATGGCAATGTTGACCGCCTTCGAGCGGTTAAACAACCCCGGCTCATTGTCCACCTCGTAATACTGGAACATGGAGCCGTACTCGCGAAGGTACTCCTCCAGGATGTCCTCGGCTTGATCGGGCAGGGTGCCGTCCTCCTCCACCTTGAGTCCGCCCGTGTGAAGTCGGTATGTGACCGCTTGGGTGTTAAAGTCCTTGAGTACGCCGTAATACTCTTCCAGGTGCGAATCCGAGCCCGCCACATCGCTGCCCGTTCCGACCCGCATGATATTGCCGGAATAGGCGATGCCCAGCCACTTCAACACATAAGGCAAGTGCCGGACTGCGCCTTCGTCATAATAAAACTGCTCGTTGTTGACGGTTGTTCCGGTCTGCACATAATTGCCGTGGATCGGCTCGTCCGCCGGCTTATCCAGTTCTTCCAGCTTTAGCGAATCCCAGGTCCAGGCGACAAAAGGATCTTCCCCGCCGGATGCGTAAAGGCTGCCGACCGCCTCCAGGCGAAGCTTGTTTTCCCCTTTCTGCATCAGTTCCTTGGGGATATATAGCGAATAGGTTTTGCGGAAGGCGAGCTCCGCTCCGGTGTCGCCCGTTCCGGCGATCTGAATGATGCCGGCCAGCTGGCTGTTCGAGAAGACCGCCATCTGCGGCGTCGCCTTGTTGGCGTCCAGAATGGATACCTTCAACAGGGCCCCGTTCTTGGGCACCGAGCCCAGCGTGTACGTGACGGTAAACTCCGGCTTTTCCAGCCGGCTTAGTCCTGCAGGCACCGCGCCTGCGGTTTGGATCGAGCCCGCTCCTTTCGGAATCACGGCTGATTTTTTAGCCTTCGTCAGCGGGGCGAATTCATCGGCGGATTGGTCGGTTTTGCCCAGACTCCAAATCACATCCCCTTCGCCGGCCTCGCCGGCCTGCTCCTCCACTTTGTTGGCAGCGTATGGAACAAGCGCCACGATAAAGACGATTGCGACCAGCCCCAAAATGATCATCCAGGGCCTGAACGCCAGAAGGCCGCGTTTTTTTCGCATTCCCTTGTTCCCTACCTTCCTGTCAGGTGCCGTCCGCCAAAGCCGGACCGCATAAAACAGGGCGCTTTCGAGCAAGAGTGAAACCGGCCGAACGGATACGGAACTTCGTCATCCGCCCGGCCGTGCGCCAACCTGACCTTCTAGTTTGACTGAAAGTTCCGCTATTACGAAATAAATTGCTGAAGGGCGATTTCTTCCCAATCGAGGCAAATCCGGATGTTGTCCTCTTCGACCAGCTCCGGTCCGGTTTGCACTTCGATGAATTCGACGTCCGTCAGCGCCAGAATGCTGTGTTTGGTTCCTTCCGGAATCCGGACCACGTCCCCCGGCTTCACTTTATGCTGACGCTCGTTCAGAATAACCATCGCTTCCCCGCTCACAAACGTCCAGATCTCGCTGCGTTTGCGGTGCAGCTGGTAGCTGATGTTGCGGTCGGCTTTGACGCAGATCCGTTTGGTCAGCACTTCCCGGCCGTCGTCGTACTTGACGTAGTCGATGACCCGGTAGGTGCCCCAGCGGCGCTCCTCGTACATGGGACGCTGTTCGTACGATTTCAGCACTTCCTTGATCCGCGGGCTTTCGTCCTTCGACGTGACCAGAATGCCGTCCGGGCTCGCGGCGATAATCAGGTTCTCCGCCCCGATGACGGTAACCGGAATGTCGAGCTCGTTGACCAGACTCGTGTTTTCGCAGTCGGAGGTCATGAAGCCTTTGCCGATCTTGTTTTCGCTCATTTCCTCGGTCAGCGTGTTCCAGGTGCCAAGGTCCTTCCAGAAGCCGTCGTACGGAAGAACCGCGACGTTTGTTTCTTTTTCCACCACTTCGTAGTCGAAGCTGATTTTCGGAAGCAGTTTATACTGCTTGAGCATCTCGTCATACTGGAGCGGGAGCCCTTTGTCCTGCATGATGTCCAGCAGGTAGCCGAGCTTGAAGGCGAACACGCCGCAGTTCCAGAGCGCGCCCCGGCGGATAAGTTCTTCGGCCAGCTGCTCGGACGGCTTCTCGCGGAACCGCTCGACCCGGCGGTATGCTCCGCTATCCGCAGTTTTTCCTTCAAACGGAACGATATACCCGTATTTTTCCGAAGGGTGGTTCGGCACAACGCCGATCAGGGCCAGGTTCGCGCCGCTGCTTTGCAGCGTTTCGTCCAGACGCAGCACCGCGTTAAAAAAGCTTTCCTCCACATAAGGATCGACGGGCAGAATCGCTACTGTTTCGTCCGGCGAGACTCCTTCGCGGGAGTACAGGTACGCGGCGGTCAGGGCGATGGCCGGGAATGTGTCGCGGCGCTCCGGTTCAATGATGATCGGGACGCCGGGGTCGATCTGGCTCTGAATCATTTCGACCTGGCCGCGGCCGGTCGCAAGATACGACGATTCGGCCAGGCCCGCTTCGCCGAGCTGCCGCCATACCCGCTGCACCATGGATTCGGGCTCGCCTGTCGGGGCGCGCAGCACCTTCAGGAATTGCTTGGAACGCGAGTCGTTCGAAAGCGGCCAGAGCCGTTTTCCCGACCCGCCGGACAAAAGCACCAGTTTCATCTTTTCGCTCCTCCTTATCGTGTGGATCTTATCGCGGGAACTCCGCTGTTATCGCGGGATTCCGCCGCTGCGGAAGGCTTGGGCCTCCGGCCGCTGTTGATTTCGGATTTCCTAATTAAAGCCGCTGTCTGCGGTTGAAATCCGAAACCAAAGGCGGACGCTTGCGCTCCTTCGGCTCCAATCCTTCCTCCACGGCGGTCCCGCCGATTGCGTTATCTGCTATCGCGGCGGTCATGCCGCTGCGGCTTCCGGTTGCGCCGACGGTCCGCTGCGGGTCTCCGTGCATTCCTTCGATCGCTGTTGTTTCCAGGCGGCTTGATCGAGATGCTGCCAATGAGGCCGCCCGGAAACAAAGGCGAACGCTGACGCTTCTGCGGTATGCCCGGTCCCCTTCGCTATTGCCAGCGCAACGGCTCCCCTTAACGGGCGGTGGCCATGCCGCTGTATTCCTTGTCGCCGCCGCTGATGCGCGGGCGGCCGACCGAATGATACTCGAGTCCGGTGCCCATGATGTCCTCGCGATCGAAGACGTTGCGCCCGTCGATCAGGATTGGCTTGCGCATCGTGAGCGCCATGCGGCGCAGGTCGACGTCTTTGAACTCGCTCCAGTCGGTCAGCAGGCAAACCGCGTCGGTGCCGCGGGCCGCTTCCAGGGACGACTCGCACCAGATGAGCTGCGGGTGGTCGAACTTCTCCCGGAAGTTGTCCGCCGCCACCGGATCGTAAAGAGAGACAAACGCGCCCTCCCGGACCAGCGTCTCTACGATTTCAAGCGACGGCGCTTCCCGGATGTCGTCCGTGTTGGGCTTGAACGCCAAGCCCCAGATGCCGATCCGCGTGCCGCGCAGGCTGCCGAGCGATTCCCGCAGCTTGCTGATGATCATGAAGCGCTGGCCCTTGTTCACTTCGACCACCGACTCCAACAGCTTGAATTCGTAATTGACGTTGCCCGCGATCTGGATCAGCGCGTTGGTGTCCTTCGGAAAGCAGGAGCCGCCGTAGCCGATTCCGGCTTGCAGGAAGGACGATCCGATCCGGCGGTCCATTCCCATGCCGACCGCCACCTGGGAAACATCGGCTTCCACCTTTTCGCAAATGTTCGCGATCTCGTTGATGAACGAGATTTTGGTAGCCAAAAAGGCGTTGGACGCGTATTTGATCATTTCCGCGCTGCGGATGTCGGTCACAAATACGTTGTCCGTAAAGCCGCGGTGCAGCTCGCGCATGACCGGCTCCAATTCGCCGTTCTCCAGGCCGATGATCACCCGGTCGGGGTACAGCGTATCCTGAATGGCGGAACCTTCCCGCAAAAATTCCGGGGCGGACACGATGTCGAACGGAATACGGGTTTCGCGTTCGATCAGCGTGGCGATCAGCTCGTTGGTGCCGACGGGAACCGTGCTTTTGGTCATGACGATCTTGCGGCTGTTCATAGCGCGGCCGATATCGACCGCGACCTGGCGGATGAAGCGAAGATCCGCTTCCCCGCCCGGGAGAGAAGGAGTTCCAACGGCGATGAGGATCACATCGGATTTCTTTACGGCCTCAGCCAGATCCGCCGAAAATTCGAGCCTGCCCTGCTGCATGTTCTTCTCGATCATCTCTTCGATGCCAGGCTCGTAGATGGGGGATTTTTTATTGCGCAGCAAGTCGATTTTGGTTTCATCCCGGTCAATGCAGATGACCGTGTGCCCTTTCTGCGCAAAGCAAACGCCGGATACCAACCCGACATAGCCGGTTCCAATCACCGCCAGCTTCATATCCTTCAACCTCCTTTGAGAAAATTCACATAGCTGCGCTCCACGTAGTGTTTAAACCTCTCCTTGAAGGTTGCTTCGTCGAATTTGCGCGCATGTCCGATGATTTGCCCGACGTTCCAGGCGTGGTTTTCCACTTCCTTGACGGCCTGGAGCAGATCGTCCACCTCCGGACGGTCAAAAAAGACTCCGTTGACATGCGGAACGATCGTATCAAGCGCTCCCCCGGCCCGGTAGGCGATTACCGGCCGTCCGGCCGAATTCACTTCCAGCGGCGTAATTCCGAAATCCTCTTCGCCGGGGAATATCAGCGCCCGGCATTCCGCCATCATCCGGCTGACGTCCTCGTCCGGCAGCCGCCCGAGCAGCTTGACGTTGCTTTTGGCCATGCCGGAAAGCCGCTTGCGGTCGGGCCCGTCTCCGACGATGTAGAGCGGGAGGCCGTTCCGGTTGAAAGCTTCCACCACAAGATCGATCCGTTTGTACGGAATGAGCCGGGATACGATCAGGTAGTAGTCCGCAATCCGCTCCGCCGCCTGAAAGCGGGACGTGTTCACCGGCGGGAAGATGACATCCGCCGTCCGGTTGTAGTAATTTTCAATCCGCTTCTTCACGACCGAGGAGTTGGCGACAAACTGGTGCACGTGGCTGGCGGTGTCTCGGTCCCATTTTTTCAGCTGCTGCATGTAAACCCTCAGCATCCGTTTGACCACGCCCGGCTTGGCATCGCTTTTCATGTAATTGTCATAGTCCCAAGCGAACCGCATCGGGGTGTGGCAGTAACAGAGGTGGAAGGTGTGCTTCGGCACCCGGATGCTTTTGATAAACGCGCTGCTGGAGCTGAGGACGATGTCGAATTCACGAAAATCGAAATCGCGGATCGCCAGAGGGTACAGCGGGAGCATCCGTTTGAAGTTGCCCTGGACCCCCGGCATCTTGTTCAGCCAGGTGGACCGGATGTCCACTTCCTTGAGCTTGGGGGTCAGCTTTTTTTCGTCCCACACCGTCGTGAAGATGGGGGCTTCCGGATACATATCGTGAAAGACCTCCACCACCCGCTCCGCTCCGCCCATCTGGATCAAATAATCGTGCGCAATCGCAATTTTCATCGGTATCATCCTTTGACATGGTTTCGATAACCTAACCGCCGGCCCGTCAGGCGCCGCTCAACAAACCTTTGTAGTACTGGGTGATTTCCTTCACGGTATCGCCGATCACAAAATGGTCCTTGACGCGTTTGCGGCCTTTCTCTCCCATCTCCCTCCTCTCCTCGGGATGTTCGAGCATCCAGCGGATCGCATTTGCCAGCGTCGCCGGGTCGTCCGGTTTGATCAAAAGGCCCGTTTCGCCGGGAATGACGATTTCCGTCGGCCCGCCTTCGTTCGAGGCGATAACCGGCAGCCCTTCGGCCATTCCCTCGATGATCACCTGACCGAACGGCTCGGGAGTAATCGAGGTGTGCAGCAGCAGATCCGCTTGGCGCATAATGCCTTGTATGTCATCGACATGACCGAGCAGCTTGACGTTGACGAGGCCGTCCGCTTCGATTGTGCGGAGCAGGCTTTGTTTGTACTCGTCTTCGCCGAACAGGGCGTCGCCGGCCAGCCAGAAATTCACGCGTTTGTCGTCCAGAAAGCTTTTTGCCGCCTCCAGCAGCACATGCTGCCCTTTCCAGTGGGCGAAGCGCCCGGCCAGGATGACGTTGAATTCGCTTTTCTCCAGCGGGCGCGGCACCGGCTCTCCGATGCTCTGCGCGAAGGAGGAATAAACCACAAGCGTCTTCTTCGACTCCGGCAGCTGCAGGGAATGCAGCGTCGACTTGGAGGTGGCGATAACGCCGTTCGGAAGCATCCGGGTCAGCATGCGGATCGTCTTGGCGACGATCGGCTTCAGGTATGGCGGCCCGATGTGGTCGCGCATGTGCCAGATCAGCGGCAGCCGCGCCGTCTTGGCGGCGACCGCTCCGAAGAAGGCCGATTTCAGCGAGTTGGTATGGACGCAGACGGCCTGCTCCTCTTTCAGGAGCGGCGCAAGCTTGCGGCCGTATTGGAACAGCTTGTAAGCGTCGCTGACGGCTCCGAGGTTAACCGCGTTGCGCTCGCGGGTTTTCGCGCCTTCGTCCATCGGCACGACCCGGACGTCGATCCCCTTTTCCCGGAGCCGGTCCGCCAGCGGGCCTTCTTCTCCGAGAATGACAAACGGATCGATTTGTTTGTCCAGGTTGATCAAAATGTTGTACAGGGCGACTTCCCCGCCGCTCCAGCGCGCGGTGTGATCCAGATAGGCAACTCTCAGCATCCGGCCGCCACCTCCTCTTTCTTGATTAACTGCTGAAACACGCTTTCGACCTGCGCGCTGACCGAATCCCAGGTGTAGTGAGCCAGCACATGCTCCCGGCATTCCTCGCGGCTCGGCAGCTTGTCGCGGTTGCTCAGGCTCCGCAGCAGCCCTTCGGTCATGTCTTCGCTCGTTACGCCTCCAAACAGCAGGTCGGGCCGGAATTTGGACAGGATCTCCCGGTTTCCGCCGACCGGCGTCGCCATAACCGGAAGTCCGGTCGCCATCGCCTCGACGGTGATCAGGCCAAAGCCCTCCAGCACCTGCGTCGGAACGACAAACATGTCGGCAGCCTGGTAGTAAAGCGGAAGCTCGGCGTCTGGCACGTAGCCGAGCAGGATCACCTTGTTGATCAGCCCGTAGTCGGCGATCCGGCGCTGCAGTTCCTCGCGGAGCGGCCCCTTGCCGCCGATGAGAAGCACCGAGTTGGGGAATTTCGCGGTGACGTTGCGCCAGGCCTCCAGCAGCTGCAGGAGCCCCATGCGGTTCACAAGGCGGCGGACCGTCAGCACGGTGGTGGCGCCTTCCGGCAGGTTCAGCTTGCGGCGCACCGCAAGCCGGTTCGGCGCAGGGCGGAACCGGTCAACATTGGCCGCGCCCGGAATGATCTGAATCTTGTGCAGCGGCACCTGGTAGTGGTCGTGGAGGATGTCGCGGAAGGTTTCGCTGAGGACGATAAACCGGTCGGCCAGCCGGTACGCTTTCTTTTCGATCGATTTGGCGATGGTGGTTTTGAGCATATGCTTGATGCCCTGGCCTTCCACCTTCATCTCTTCGTTCCAGGGACCGTGGAAGCCGAACACGACGGGAATGCCGCGCTTTTTCGCTTCCGCCGCCGGTCCGACCGCATACGGCGCGAAGTGGGTGTACAAGACGTCAATGCTCCCACGGTCCATCAGCTCCGCCGCCTTCGCCTGGAAAGCGTCCTTGCGCTTCATCAGGGACATGGCGGGGCTGGCGCCGCTGATCAGCGTCAGACCTTCGGGAGCGGCCGGAATCTCGTCGCTGCAGATCAGCGCCTGGACCCGGTTCCGCTCGGCAAGCTTCTCGGAAACGGCCTGGAAGTAGGTGTTCAGCCCGCCCGGCTGCAGGGACGGCCAGCTCAGGCCGGTGGTCAGAATGTTCAACCCGCTATTGGACCGCATAGCTCGCCTCCCCTTTCTTCTCCGTTTTTTCCTCGAGGTGTTTGGCCATGTGCCGCACCGCTTCGGTTTTCTCAAAATGCTTGAAGCTGGTCAGAAAATCGTAGTACGCCCAGAACACGGCGACCGCAAAGCCGGCGACGCCCTTTTTGTACATCCCGCGGATGAAGTACTGCAGGAAGAACCGGGCCGGCGGCCGGAACAGCATGCGCATGACGCTGAAGGATTTGCCCGCCGCGGCGGCCGTTTCGGCCTCCAGGTCGGTGTATTTGTTGAACCGGTTGGCGTGATCGTGGATGCTGCGGAAGCCGTAATGCCAAAGCACGCCTTTCAGCTTCGCTTCCTTCTCCTCCGGAATGTCCGGCGCTTCGTGCACCAGGCTGTCACGGATGCCGTACTGCCGCCTGTTGTACAAGCGGACCAGGTATTCGCCGCGGTCGAGCCAGCGGCCGAGGAAATCGCCGATCCGGTAAAGGGAATAGCCGATGGACCCGTCTGCGAGTGCGCCGCCGTTTTTCTTAGCCAGAATGTCCGCGGCCAGCTCCTCGCTCACCACCTCGTCGGTGTCGATCAGGAAAATCCAGTCGTGCGCCGCCCGGTCGGTGCCGAACATCCGCTGCTTGGCGTAGCCCGGCCAGGGATTCTCATATACCGTGCAGCCGAGGGCCTCGGCTTCCCGGACCGTGCCGTCCCGGCTTCCGCCGTCGACGACGATGATTTCGTCGGCGAAGGGTCTGCAGGAATTCACGGCGTGGCGAATGCGCTCCTCGTCGTCCTGCGCGATGATGACGACCGAGATCGGGTAGGCCGGCAGTCCGCCGTTCCCTTGCTTCATGGTCGATTCCTCCATTCGTTTGAATAATGCCGCCAGATGCGGGACCGTTAGCCCGCCGATTTTTTGCCCAGGTAAGACTTGAGTTTATCGATTAAGAGAGCCAGATCTTCGCGGGTCAGGAACATGCGCGGAATCGGCACCTTCAGGTTGAAGCGGACGTTGATCAGGATGAAGACGAACCGGATCAGCACCGAACCGATCATTGCGATACCGGCGCCCGTCAAGCCGTAAGCCGGCACCAGCCAGAGCAGCAGCGGCACGACCAGCGCGAGGCCGGAGCCTTGCAGCAGCGTGACCAGCTTCGGTTTGCCGAGGGCCATAAAGGCCTGCGCCAGCACCAGCGTTCCTCCTCCGATGACACCCTCCAGAAGGAGAATCCGGAAGACGGTGAGCGCCTCCTTGAACTCGGGCCCGTAGAGCAGGTTCAGAATGAACGGCGCGAGCAGCATCAGCACCGACGAGCAGAGCAGCGTGACCGTCGTCGTAATCCGGAACGCCTTGAAGGTCATGGCGATGACCTGCTCCTTGCTTTCCAGCCCCGACGCTTTCGGGAACAGCACCACCGTGATCGAGGTGGAGAATACGTGCACCACGCGGGCCAGGCTGACGGCGACGACGTATAAGCCAAGGTCGGCCGGATTCAGCAGGCCGGCGATCAGAATCTGGTCGATGTAGGCGGCGACCTGACCGAGCAGGTCGATGCCGTACGAACCGATGCCGTAAGCCAGCAGCCGTTTGACGTGCATCCGCCCGTTTCGCAGGGAAGGCCGGTAAATCCGCCAAAGCCGCCAGGTCATGGCGAGAAACATCGGCACCGAAGGCAGCAGGTAGGCGAGTGCCGTCGTGTACGGCGTCATCCAGCCCCCGGCAATCAAAATGCCGAGCAGGGCGAGCGTCGTGAGCGGAATCACGTACCGGAGCCGGTTGTAGCGGTTGAATTCGCCCCGGACCTGCAATATCGCGTTGTTGATCTGGGAGATGACGATAACCGGAACGAGCACCATCGACCACTGGGAGAAAAGCACGACCGACGGGCTGAAATTGGAGAGCCAGAGCGGCATCAGCACGATGCCGACGCCCATGGCGCCCAGACCGGCCAGGATGCCCATCACAATGGCGAGCCCGTATAGCTTCGCCGTGTCTTCCACGTACTTTTTGGCGTTGTAGATCAGTGCCGAAGGGATGCCGAAGCTTACGCAGAAGGCCAGGAACTGGGACCAGTTCACCATGGCCGTCTGCTCGCCCCGGCCTTCCGCCCCGAGATAGCGTGCGGTCAGCACGCCCGTCAGCACGTTTACGCCGAGGATGCCGATGCTGATCGCCATCGTTTTGACCGCCGCCGACCCGCTGTCCGAGCTTTTGGCAAAGCCCTTCAGGAAGGAGAAGGCTGCTTTAAACGGCAGCGGCTTCGCGTTTGTCTGCTGCATCGGTATGTCCCTTCTTTCTTTCGTCCGTGGCTGCTTTTACAGCGGCCAGCCCCATTCCGACGATCATCCAGATGAGGTAGCCCCTCATGCCCGGAAAGCCGTTTTCGGAAATCAGGCTGACCACGGCGCCCGCCCAGGTGGCGAACGCCAGTCGAGCGTATCTTTGTTCATGGCCCCGTTTGCGGATGCGAGCGATCAATTGTTTGGCTAGCGCCGCAAGCGCGGCGAAGAAAAAGATTCCGCCGGCCGCACCAAAGGTAATCAATAAGGCGAGAAAGCCGTTGTCGAGAATGCCCAGCTCGCCGAGCGAGCCGTCGTTGGCGAGCTTGGTGCCGCCGCCGACGCTGCCGAGCCCCTGCCCCACCGGGTTGCCGGTTACCGCCGGCACCATCGTTTGCAGCAGGTTGAGCCGGTCGTTGTACGAACGGTCCTCCGAAAGATCCGTCATCGTTTCCATCCGGGAAACGAGCGCGTCCGCGCCGGGAACCTTCGGGATGGTGTAGTACAAAACCGCGAATACGAAACCGAGTTGCAAAATGATTCTCCATTTGTTCTTTCCGGGAGAAGTGGCCAGGTAGACAAACAGCATCACCACCAGCACGATCCAGGCGGACCGGACAAGCGTCGTCAGCAGCCCGACGGTGACCAGCACCACGCCGATCCAGCCGAAAGGCCCTCTCCAGCGCCGTTCCATGATCATGGGCACGAGCGCCGTCGTGAGGAAAATGGCGGCCGGCCCCGGCGAGTTCAGCGTCGAGAACACCCGGATTTCCAGCGGGTACGGGGTGCCGATCGACATCATGCCGGCATGGTTCATCCAGAAGGCGTCCCAGGGCGGAACGACCAGGTATTGAATGATGCCGTAGACCGCGACAAACACGGCGATGGCGGAAAACGATTTGATCAGCCGGTCGAAGCCTTTGGTATCAAACGGCGTGACCGCAAAATACGGCAGCATCAGGAGCGGAATCAGGTAGTTGGCCAGGTCGTAGGCGAAGCCCATTCCGTTGCGCGCCAGCCCGATCAAGCTTCCATAAGCCAGGGCGACGGCGAACAGAACAATGACCCGGACCATCGGCCGCTTCAGCTTGTGCATGTTGACCAGGACCGGAATCGCCGTCATGGCGCATGCGAGCAGCGGGGCCAGGCTGATCAGCGAAACGGAGTGATACGTGCCGTCCATCCAATCCGCCAGCCGGCGGACCTCCGGAGCGACCGCCCATACCAGCAGGCTGTAAGGCACCAGCAGGCGGCTTTGCAGCACCGCCAGCAAAAAGGCGGGAAACACCATCGCCGCCACCAGCGCCGCCTGGACGCTGGTATCGGGGCCAAGCTTTGCGCTTGCGTACCCGATCACCACCGGGGCCAGCAGGCCCGCCGCGGCCAGAACGGCCGCCAGTGCTGCGTGGCGCAATGCGTTTTTGCGGTTTGCTGCGGCCTGCACTCTCAGTTCCGCGCTCATGCCAAGCTCCTCCTGTCCGACTGTTTATCCGAAACGATCAATACGCGTCTTTGCGTGCAATGACAATCCAAATGGTTTTCAGCATGATCTTGTAATCAAACAGGATCGAGCGTTTTTGGATGTACGCGATGTCCATCTTGACCATGTCTTCAAACCCGATGTTGCTGCGGCCGCTTACCTGCCAGTACCCGGTAATGCCGGGAATTACGGCCAGCCGGCGTTTTTGAAAGGCGGTGTACTTGCTCACTTCGTCGGGGAGCGGCGGCCGGGGGCCGACCATGCTCATGTCGCCGATGAGGACGTTCCACAGCTGGGGAATTTCATCGATGCTCGTTTTCCGGATGAATCGGCCAATCCGGGTAATGCGCGGGTCGTCCTTCATCTTGAACATGGCGCCGCTGACTTCGTTTTTGGCAAGCAGATGCTTTTTGAGTTCTTCGGCGTTGTGCACCATGGACCGGAATTTGTAAATGTAAAACGGTTTTTCATTTTTGCCGATGCGGATCTGCTTGAAGATCACTTTGCCCTTGGGATCTTCAAGCTTGATGAGAATGGCCACAATCAGCATGATGGGCATTGCCAGAATTAGTCCGAGAATGGCGCAGACGATGTCGGTAGCGCGTTTGGTTACGGCGTACATCGAAAGGCGCTTGGCGGTCGAGTCGACTTTGGAATAGTAAGCGTTTCGCGGGACCACATAGTCAAGCTCATCCAGCGACTCTCTCGTTTTCATGCGTTACACTCCCTTCAGCCCGTCATGGATTTCGTTTCGGCGGCGCTTAAGTATTCCGCCATCGCATCCAGAACCGGGTAGCGAAGCTCATCGGAAGCAAGCGCGAATTCCAGCGTGGTGAGAATATAGCCGAGCTTCTCGCCGACGTCGTAACGCTTGCCTTCAAAGTGATAAGCAAAGACGCGTTCGCTTTGGTTCAGCTTCTGGATGGCGTCGGTCAGCTGGATTTCACCGCCCGCTCCTTTTTCCTGAAGCTCGAGGTATTTGAAAATTTTCGGTGTGAAAACGTAGCGTCCCATGATGGCCAGATTCGACGGCGCGGTGCCCGGCTTCGGTTTTTCCACGAAGTTGTTGACCCGGTACAGGCGGTCGATCTGCTGGTCCGGCTCGATGATGCCGTAGCGGTTCGTCACTTCGTCCGGCACGGTTTGCACGCCGATGACGGAGTTTTGCGTTTGCTCGTACTGGTCGATCAGCTGGCGCAGGCACGGCACGCGGCTCGATACGATGTCGTCGCCGAGCAGAACCGCAAACGGATCGTCGCCGATAAAGCGGCGGGCGCACCAGACGGCATGGCCGAGGCCTTTGGGCTCTTTTTGACGGATGTAGTGAATCTCGACTTTGGAGGAGCGCTGCACTTCGCGCAGAATCTCCAGCTTGCCGTCCTCCAGGAGCCGGTTCTCCAGCTCGAACGCATTGTCGAAGTGGTCTTCAATGGCGCGTTTGCCTTTGCCGGTTACGATGATGATGTCTTCAATGCCCGATTCGACGGCTTCTTCCACGATGTATTGAATGGTCGGCTTGTTGATGATCGGAAGCATTTCCTTCGGCATTGCCTTCGTGGCCGGAAGAAAGCGCGTGCCCAGTCCAGCTGCGGGGATAATGGCCTTTTTTACAGTTTTCATCGCATTTTCCTCCTTGGGGTCGTAAGATTATTTGGCTTGATTCATGGCGATGCCGAGAACGGTGGCGCCTGCCTGCTGCAACAGCTCGTTGGCCTTGCGGACCTTCGTCCGTCTGGATTTGCCGTGCCGGGCGATCAGAACCACTCCGTCGCTTACGCCGGCGATAACCCGCCCGTCGGAATAATCCATCAGCTGCGGAGAATCAAGAAGAATCACATCAAACTCCCGGCGAAGCTGCTCCAGGAGCTCCGCCATCCGGGGGCTGCCGAGCAGCTCGACCGGATTGTAGGGAATGCTGCCTGTCGGGATAATCGAAAGATTTTCGACCGCCGTTTCATGAACGACCTCGTTCGCGTCGACGTTATCCCGAAGATAAGCGGTCAGCCCGGTATGGTTCTCGATTTGAAACACTTCATGAAGAGCGGGCTTGCGCAGGTTGGCGTCCAGCACGACGGTTTTTTTGCCGTCCTGCGCAAAGGAAACGCCTAGGTTGGCGACGATCGTCGTTTTGCCTTCCCCGCTTCCGGCGGAAGAGCAAAGGAGCACATACCCGTTTTCGCGGTTTCGGATGCCTTGCTGGCGGATAAAGGTTCTTAGGGACCGGAACGATTCGGCCGGCAGCGATTTGACGTTACGCTCGACAATCAAGCTGTTACTCAACGGCAACATGAGGCGCTTCACCCAGCTTTCTCTTCACATTTTTGGGGTCGTTCCCGAAGTCTTTTTTGCGAATGACCGGAATGGCGGCGATAACCGGCAGCCCGATGTCGTGGATCGCTTCCTGCTCGCTGCGGAGCGTGCCGTTGGTGTTCTCCAGGAGAAGAACCGCGCCCGCGGCGACCATCAGCGAAACGATGAAGCTGACCGCCAGGTTCATTGCAACCCCGCCGTTATCCGGCTCCGGTGTTTTGGCGGGATCGGCGGAGCTCAGAATCCGGACGTTGTCGAGGTTCATCAGCTCAGGCACCGCGCGAATGAAGGAAAGCGATACGGCGTTGATGATGCCGGCCGCGGTCTGATAATTTTCGTCCGAGACGCTCAGCCGCAGAATCTGGCTTTTGTCGTTCCCGGAGATGGAAACCTTGTCGGCCAGTTCCTCTGCAGTGTAGCCGAACTCCGGATGGTTGGCCGCCACGTCGTTCATGATCTTCGGAGAGCCCATGATTTGTTTGTAGCTCTCCATCAGGTTCAGGCTGACGTTGACGTCGTTCAGGCTGTTGCCCTCCAGCGGATCTTCGATCTGGTTGACGAGCAATTGGCCGGAAGCGGTGTATACCGGGGTGATCAGGGTATTGCTCACATAAAAGGTGGTGACACAAGCGATTGCTACGAACAGGAGAATCGGCCAAATTCGCTTTTTGATCAGGTTCAGTTGGTCCAGAATCGTCTTCTCCATAACTTTCCTCCCACTTCCCATTTGATGGTCAAGCAAACTGCCGCCCATTCTCGTCGATTGCTTCGGGGAAGCCCATCCCGTAATAGGCGGCGGCCGCCATGATCGTAGCAAACAAGAGCAACACGACGAGCAACAGTATACGGCGTTTCAAACGACAAGCTCCCTCTTTTCGATGGTCGTGATTTTCTCTCCCAATCTTTTACTCTCTCTTTGGCTGAGTCTTATTCTAGTTGTTTTCATAATTGTTTTCATGGACCCGGAAGGTACTTTTGCGTTCACGATGGTACCGTTCGAGGGTATACTTTGGTGCTATTTGTGATTTAAGTTACAACCACACCTATTTCCTATCCAAGCTTAAAAAGGCATAAGAAAACCCCCTCTAATTTCTCAGAGGGGGAAATGAGTGCTATCTATTGGTTCGGAAGGTCAAAAGGATTCGTGTGTGACCGCCTGGTACTTGGTCAAGCCTACCGCGTTTGCATACAGCGCCGCCTGCGTCCGGTCGGCCAGCTGCAGCTTGGCGAGAATTTGGCTGACGTGCTTTTTGACCGTCGTTTCGCTGATATACAGCTGCACGGCGATGTCTTTGTTGTTGCAGCCCTGTCCGAGCGCCACCAGCACTTCCGTCTCCTTGGGCGTGAGGTCGTCCACGGGGCTGCTGCCCGTCGCCCTCATCTTGCTTTCCAGAAGGCCCGGGTCGTAGTATTTGCGTCCCCGGTGAACCAGCCGAACCGCGTAAATCAGTTCCTCCGGCAGCGCTTCTTTGAGCACATACCCGTCGACCAGCGCTTCCTCCGCCATGAGAAAATCTTCCCGGCTCGCCGATGACGTAAGGAGAATAAATTTGCTGGTGCTGCCGAATTCCTTCGCGGTTTTGATAATGTCCAGGCCCGATTCGTCCGCCAGCTTGAGATCGATCAGCACCACGTCCGGATTGATCTGCTTGAATACCCGAAGCGCCTCTTCCATGTTGATGGCTTCGCCTGCAAGCTCCATATCGTCCTGCATCGAAATGACGGCTGCCAGTCCTTTCCTCACTAACGGATGATCATCCACAATGACGACTTTCATAGCACTGCCTCCATTCCTTTCCGTTATGTAGAAGATATTGATTCGGCCAGCGGCGCCGCGAGCGGTATGGTCACTTCCACCCGCGTTCCTACTCCGACCGTGCTTTCTAAAGCGAACGTTCCTCCCAGCGATTCCGCAAGGGA
The DNA here is from genome assembly GCF_059735245.1 of Gorillibacterium sp. sgz306347. Lineage (NCBI taxonomy): Bacteria > Bacillati > Bacillota > Bacilli > Caryophanales > Paenibacillaceae > Gorillibacterium > Gorillibacterium sp. sgz306347. The sequence continues at coordinate 106,835 of NZ_JCAPET010000003.1, read as the reverse complement.
CGCCATATTGTCCATGCCCAGTCCTCTTCTTGCCTTTCCGCCCGAAGCTTCGCCGCTGTCAAACCCGCAGCCGTTGTCTTCGACGCGCAGTTCAATGATGTACGGCTTGACCTTGAGGGTTACCTTCACCAGAAGGCATGCGCCGTGTCGGATCGAATTGCCCGTCGCCTCGGAGATGATCCGAAACAGCGCCTTTTGATGCGCGGGCGTCAGCCGTCGGCAGTCGCCGTCGGCTTGCCAGTCGATCTGCACGTTGTTGAGCCGGGCCAGCGTGTTCAAGTGGGAGCGAACCGATTCCTTCCACGCTTCGTCTTCCGTTTTTTTGCTGCTGAGGCTGTAAATCGTTTTACGCAGCTCCTGTGCGGCCGTATTGGCCGATTCCCGGATCAGCGCGAGCTGTTCGTCCACCTGCTCCTGCGGCAGCTTACGCCAGATCTGCTGCAGGGTATGGGAAGCGTAGACGATGCTGAACAGGTTTTGCGAGACGCTGTCGTGCATCTCGTCGGCAATCCGGTTTTGTTCTTCGATGATCATGAGCCGCGTCTCCACGCGTTCCATCTCCTGCCTTTTGAGAATGACCGAGCTCAGCTCGGACAAAAAGATCAGGTGTTTCGCATGCCATTGTCTCCCGTCCTGGCTGGCGGAGGGCTCCAGCTTGACGCCCAGCAAGCCGGCCAGTTTGCCCGAAATGTGGATGGGCATCCCCAGCATCTTGCCAAGCCCCGGAACGTCGAATAACCGGGGTTCCTCCTGGCCGGTCCAACGGTCCGCCTGCCGGTCCAGCTCGGTGAACAGCCACTCTTCCTCTTCGGCGGTCCAGCCCGTCTGGGCATGCAGCTGGGTGTAAATGTCGCGGTCCGCGGCAAACCAGAAAAAAGCCCGTTCCAGCTTCGTCAGCTTGACGGCAAAGTCGGAAATGATCTGACCGATGTCGTGGGCATGCTGCTTGGCCGCCCCCTCCACGATTTGATAAAGCGATTTGATCTGCTCCATCGACTCGTTTGTGCGGGCGTTGGCCCTCTCCAGCTGCCGCTTGATGCTCCCCAGGATCTGGACGGCCATGGTCGTCAAGGTGAGCAGCAAATAGTGATTGCTGTTGGCAAGCAGCATCGCGGGGAGAGAGTCTCCTTCCGGGTTGAAGGCCGTGTAGGTAATCAGCGTCGTCGCCCCAAAAAAGGCAAGCAGCAGCATCCAGCTGAAGTACGGAGCCAGGTAACTGGCCGCCACAAGCACCGGCGTAAAAGCATACCAGGCGAACGGACTGTTCCAGCCCCCGGTCGGAATGAGCAGCAGAATGATGCCGACCATTTCGATTCCGATTGTCAGCCGGAGCAGGTTCGATTCAGCCGTGCAGCGGCGGTACAGGTCCGACAAAACCTTCACCGAGGCAAAAAGAGACGCAACCACCAGGAATTTGTAAACAAAGGCAAGAGAAATTCCCGCATCGCCCACCAAATAGACCAAAGAGGTCACCGAAAGCGAAACGTACCGATAAAACAATATCAACCGATTTTCCATAATCGAATCAATGCGCATCATCGCCGCCCTTTCTCCCAGGAACGCGGAAGAGGGGATTTTTTTTGATTTTGGTATTCAAATCATAAACACATCTGCCGATAAAAACAACAGTATGAAATTGGATTGAACCGCTTACACGAAAATGACGTACGTTTTCATAGAATGATAGCGTTTTATTTTAACATTTATTTACATAATTACCCGTAAAAAGAACAACCCGCACATCGGCGGGTTGTTCTTTTGTGATTATTTTTCGTTATCACATTAATTGAAATGTTTAATCATAAAAACCGGGATTGATGGTGATTTACGGGATTTTTTCCTGATTGGTTCTTCCTTTTCCAGTTCTTGATGGTACCGCTCCGGTGCTCTTCCGGCAGCGTTCCCGTTGCCGAGGTTCCGCCCCTGCCTCCGATCTCAGCGCGCCAGCGGTTTATACCCCTTCGCTTCCAGCCGCTGTACGGCTTCGCGGTAGATATCCTCCGGCAAAACGCTCTTTTCGGCATACCGCACATTTTCCGCCAGGTGTCCGGGATGAAGGGTCCCGACAATGGTGGTGGCGACGGCGGGATGGCTCAACGTAAAGCGAAGCAGGAAGCCGGTCCGGCTTTCCCCTTCCTCCAGCAGCTCGTCCAGACGGGCGTCCTCCCACGCCTGCCAGCGGTCGGCGCTGCCCCGTCCGACTCCGGGTTCTCCCTGTCCGACTCCGCCGCGCGCAATAATGCCTGCGCCTTTGTCCGCAGCCTTCGCAATAAGCAGCTCATGGTCGCGCTCCAAAGCCGAATACGGGATCTGGAACGTTTCAAAATCCTCGTATTCGTCAATATACGTCGAAACATGCGGCAAATAGGACGAAATGCCGATATGTCGAACTTTGCCGGAAGCCCGGATTTCCTTCAGCGCCTCGACCAGTCCGCCCTCCTCCGTTTGCTGAACCGACGGCCCGTGAAGCTGCAGCAGGTCCACGTAGTCGGTCTTCATGCGCGCCAGGCTGGTCTCAATGTTGTGCAGCAGGTTTTCTTTTGTCCAGACGTGGGGCGTTTCGTCGTGGTCTCCGCAATCCACAAGCGTGCAGCCGCATTTGGTGGCAAGGTAAAATTCCTGCCGGCGTCCGCTGAGATACCGGCCAATCAGCTCCTCACTGCGGCCGTAATCATAGGAGGTGTCGATAAAGTTGATGCCGGCATCCAGAACCGCGTTCAGGATACGGCCCGAATCTTCGTCGGACACGGGACGCCCGCTCCAGACCCGCGGGCCGCGGATTTCCATCGCGCCGTACCCGAGTCTGGTGACCTCCAAGCCGGTTTTTCCGAGTGTCGCTTTTGGCAGTGTCATGTGAATGCTCCCTTCTTTCCCGATTGTTTAGGCGAATGAATCCGGCGCGCCGGTCCAGGGCGCCTGTCTGGTAAAAAAGTCCCAGGCTCCGGGAGAGTCCCGAAAGGCCCGTTCCTCTTCAGTGTCTGGCCGTTTCGACAAACAGCACTAGCTCTTCCACCGTCAGCCTCCTTTACCGCGCATTCGGCGCGTGTGCGGAGCGTCTCTTGCCTTTGCCGCTCCATCGGGCGAAAGGCAGATACAGGAGCAAAAAGAGGGCGGCCGCCACGGCTTCCAGCGAAAGCAGGTACCAGGGATACGGCCCAAGCAGGTCCAGCAGGGACGCCGTATCCGGCTTTCGCGACACAAACATGTAATTGCCGCCGGTCGCCCGGTTGATCAGCCAGATAAACGGCAGCAGCACATTCAGAAAAATCATGGTCCTGCCGACGGATCGAAGCGTAGGGCGAAAGCCTTCGACCCACACCATGTACAAAGCCGCCAAAATGATAAACGCATGGGCGATAAAAAACTCCAGAAACCGGTAATGCGGAAACCCGTAGCCCAGCACCGGCGTCAAGATCGCCTGGAGCGCCCCCCCGATTCCGGCAAAGTACACGATCGGAAAGAGGAACCGGCTCCGGAAAAGCAGCATGGCGATGCTTACGTACAGCGTGATGCTGCAAAGCTCGAGCGGCAGGGTATCCTGTGCGGCAAAAACGCCGGACCGCACATACCAGATGTTCAGCGTGACCTCGCAGACCGCCAGCACGGCCGCAAGCGTGAAGCGCGCGATTTTTCGGCTGGGGTCCGGCGCCAGCCGGCCGCGAAACAAATACAAGCCTGCAATCAACAAAACGGTAACGGCGATGGCCCCGGCGTGCTGAGCCGAATAAGCCGTAAACGGTGCAGCCGGGTAAGCGTCAAAAAAACGGTCCAACGGGCACCTCCCCATCCGGCAAAGCGGTCCGCTTCATTAGGGTGCGGAACGGCTTTCGCATCGTGTAACCAAACGCCTTTTATAAAGGAAGCCATTCAAGCACGCGCTGAATTTTCCGGTCCCAATAACCCCATTCGTGCGTGCCCGGCTCCTCCTCGTACACAATGTCCAGGTTGAGCCGCTTCGCCTGCTCCAGGAACCGCAGGTTGTCTTCATAAAGGAAGTCTTCCGTTCCGCAGCATTGGAACAGCTTTGGCTGCGCTTCGGCTTTCGCGGCCGTTCTTTCCGCGAGCGCAAACAGGTCGTTGTCGCTGCCCGCGATTTTATCCAGCGGGCCGAAGGTGTTCTCCAGCTCGCCAGGCTGATGGACGCTCCGCCCGACGATCGACCGGATGTCGAGGGCACCCGAGAGGCTGGCTGCCGCGGCGAACCGGTCCGGGCAGGAGAGCGCCAGCTTGAACGCCCCGTAACCGCCCATCGACAGGCCAGCGGCAAAATTGTCCTTGCGTTCCGCCGACAGCGGAAAGAACGAACGCGCGATCGCCGGAAGCTCTTCGCTGATGAACGTCCAGTACCGGCCGCCCCGGTGCATGTCCGTATAAAAGCTCCGGTGCACGGCGGGCATCACCACGGCCAGTCCGAGCGGCGCGACGTAACGCTCGATCGAGGTGCGGCGGAGCCAAATGCTGTGGTCGTCGGAAAGGCCGTGAAGCAGATAAAGCGTCGGATAAACCGTTTTGCCCCCCGCGGATTCCATCCCGATCATGCTGTTGGTCTTCTGCGGCAGGATTACGTTCATGCTGGAGCAAAGCCCAAGCGTTTCCGAATAAAAATCACATTGAATCAAAGCCATGTCTACCCATCCTCCGTAAGTTGAAGATATTAAAGCGCCACTACCTTGATCACGCTGGCAAGCGTTTTCTCTTCTCCCGGCTGAAGCACGGCAAAGCCGGTCAGCGCCGAGTCCAGGTCGAGATTCGGCGCGTTGTTGATCCAGGTGTACGGCTCGGGGCAAAAGAATCCCTGCTTCGCGTCCTGGTTGTAAATCACCCAATGCTTGAACGATGCATCCGCTTCGTAAATCACCTTTAATCCCGCTTTCGAATCGGTCAGCACCGCCTCATTCTTTTCTCCGCCCGCCTGAATGGAGGACAAATAGGCATTGTTGAACAGCCGGCCGGCAACGGCAACTCCTTCGCCGTTCAGCTCCGCGGCATCCGGGATTTCCAGCAGACGGCCGGTCGGCAGCGCGCGCTCCGAAAGCTCCCACTCCTTGTCGGCCGTCAGCGAAAAGCGGCAGTCCTCCAAGGACCCGTTCTCGGCAAACGGCAGCCGGAACGTCGTGTGGTAGCCGAAGCCGCACGGAAACGCTTCCGTTCCGGTGTTGGTGATAACCGCCGTCATCAGCAGACGGGAATCGTCCAGCTCATAGACCAGACGGATGGTAAACGGATGCGGAAACTGCCGCAGCACGTCCGGCTCCCGTTCGGAATCGAACTGCACTTCGACCACTACCCGCCCTCCTTCATACTTGGCGGAGCAGAGCTCCCACTTGCGGTCGATGGCGAACCCGTGCAGGTGATTGTTGTGGCCGGGGTCGTTGATATCGAAATGATAGGTACGCCCGTTCCAGGTGAACGTGCCGTCCGCAATCCGGTTCGGCGGAAAAAGCACGGGGATGCCGTAAAGCGCGGGAATGACCTGATACGCTTCCTTCGATTCCGGGCTCCGCAAAAGCTCCAGCCCTTTGCGGCGGTGCTTGAGCGAAACCGCCGTTCCGCCCCAGGCGGGCACCACGGTCAGCTCCAGCTCCGCATTGCGGGCGCAAACCGCCGCTTCTCCCATAAACGTCACATTTTCCAAAAAATGCTCCACTCGGTCAGCGCTCCTTTCGTATGTAACGCTTTCTGCTTCTTGCCCTATTGTAACCCGTGCATCGCCTCTTTTCCAGCAATCGACAGAAAGCGGCAGACCGCCCGCCGGATTCCCCGGCGCGTTCTGCCGCTTTGCTCAATTCTCTCCCCGGGCTCCCGGAGCCCGCTTTGTTTCAGTCCATTCGTTATAATCCAGCAGCCATTCCTCTTCCTCGCAGCCGAAGCGGAGCCGGCCGCTGCCGATGGCCGAGAAAACGGAAGGACTTCCGATCAAAGGCCACTCCGCGTAGGGCACCGGCACGCCGCTCACCGACCGATCTCCGTCAAAGACCAGGCGCAGCTCGTTTCCGTTCAGCGCCCGGAAAGAAGCGGACGGGCAATCCGCATCCAGGTCAAAGGAAAGGCGCGTGTTCTGCTCGACTGCTTGCCGGAAGCGGGCCAATTCGGCATACAGCCGCTCCTCCGGCGGGAGCGTCTCCTCCGCCTCGCGGCGGAAGGCGTCCGGAGAAGCCGTCTGCACCGCGACGCCGTTTCGGAGGCCGTCCGAGCGGAGCCTCGCCGGCAGCCCTTCCGGCGCATGCCAGCGCCACGGCGCAAAGGGCCGGAACGCAACCAGCACGCTTCCGCCGTGGCCGAACAGCCAGCCGCTCCCGCCGCCGGTCCGGTCCAGGGTTCCATGGCGTTCCTCCGGCCGTCCGGCGCTTTCCGTTTCAAGCGCCAGCAGCGCTTCGGATATAAAGCCTTCGATGTAAGGGTCCTGGTCCGAAGGAAACGCCTGCCGGGGCTTGTACCGGTAGGTTTCCCCCGGCGGAATGGCGTAGAGCGCGAGCAGCGCCCCTTCGTCCTGAAGCACCTGCTCGTAAGGCGACGAGCCAAGCCATCGTTCCGCGTAGCGCTCGCCCGGCCCTCCAAAGTCGGGAAACGGATGCGTGAAGAACAACACGCTTTTCGGCCTGTCCGAGTCCCAGTCGAGCGACCACCGCCGCAGCTGGCCCGACCAGATGACGTCACCGCGCCTGCCGTCGGTCATACTGCCGAGCGCATAGCCTTCGGTCATATACGTGTATTTGCGGACGCCCGCTTTGCTGATGTAGCCGTAGCCCTTGCAGCAAACCGGTTCCTCCGCCGGGCTGTTCGGGCTGTCCGCTTCCGCAGATTTGGTCAATCCGACCAACCCGTCCGGTCCGCCGGATTTGCCCGGGCTGCCCGGTCCGGCTGGCCCGCCCGGAGACGCGGCAATCGCCACGGCGTTTGTTTCGTGTCCGTCGTTGGCCGCTTCTTCCGCCGCGATAAGGTCGTGCGTCTCCAGGTGAACGAAGGGCACGCTCCGGTCGCGGGCGAGGCGGAGTATCGCTTCGCGCGGCCGGTACGAGGACAACGCGAGAATGACGCTGTAATGCGGCTCGCCGGCCTGCCGCAGATTGGGCGTCCGGCCGCCGAAGTACAGCCAGGCGGCGACAATGCCCGCCGGGGCTTCGTTGAAGGTATCCGCCGGGTGATAATCCCGGGAATGGGCTCCGGCAAACAGGCCGTTCAGCCATTCGCCCGCCGTATTGACGAGATACCAATCGAGCATCATCCCGGCCTTCCGTTTCATCAGCCGGTCCTTCGCGAAATCAAACAGGGTCGCCAGCGTAATCAAATAGAACACGCTGTACGTCGGCGAATCGAACTCCCCTTGGCCGTAGCGGGCCACACGGGAGAAGTAGCCGTCCAGGTAGTCCCGGCAGCTGGCGCCGACCGTCGCGGCCTCTTCCCAGTCCGGCCAGCTTTGCGCAGCCAGATAACCGGCCGTGGCGTTCATCAGCTTGTGGTTTTCCGTTCCGCTGCCAATCTCGTACTGCGCCGCATGGCACATCCGCTCGCGGACGGCGGTGCGGAGAACCTCCGGGTAGCGGTCTCCGAAACGAAGCCAGGCATCGATGTTGGCGTGGCGGAAAAACATCGGGTCATGCCCCGGCACCGTATTGCTTGCTGCCAGATCCGCCAAGGCCCGTTCGGTTTCAAAATCCCGTCCGAGCCGGGCAATAGCATAATACATGCGCCGTCTAGGCGCGTCGTGCTCCGGAATCGGATTCTCCATGATCTCTTCCAGCAGCTTCTTGCAGCGCCGCCGGAAGGCGGCTTCGGTTTCATTCGGCGTCATGCTCGCTCCGCCTCCCCGCGATCGGTTGTGTGGGCTCCGCCCGGAGCGATGAGGCATCCCGCTCCAACAGAGGAATCAATTCGGAAAGCAGCATCAGAACAAGGCCTTGGCCGTACAGCGTTGGAAAACAAGGGACCGCGTTATAGGCTTCTATGCTCGCCAACACCGGCGTTCCGCCGGATACTCCCGAAACCGTGCCGTCGGGACGGATCGTCTCCAGAATGCCTTCCGCCGCAAGGTACGCGGCCGGAAGAACAGCTTCGTCCAGCAGCCCCTGGCGGACGGCAAGGAGCAGCCCGCAGGCGATGCCGGCGCTGCCGGAGGTTTCGGGGACATAATCGGGGCGGTCCAGCACGGTCGGCCACAAGCCGTCGGGACGCTGGAAGGAAAGCAGCCCGCGCATTAGGTCCCGGTAACGCCGCTCCGCTTCATCGGAAAGGGAAACGAAACCCGCAAGCTCCTTCGCAATCAACGGAAAGCCGACGGCTACCCAGGCATTCGCCCGGGTCCATCTGGCGGCGGACATGTGATTGCCGGCCAGGCAGTTCCAGCCGTGAAACAGAACGCCCGTCACCGGGTCCTGCAGCAGCTTCAAGTGAAGCTCCAGCTGCCTCGCCGCTTCTTCGCCGTACTCCGCCTTTCCGGTTACCCCCGCTAACCGCGCCAGAAACAGCACCGCCATAAAAACCGTATCGGCCCATACCTGCTCCGGGAAGCTGGCGTCCTCCGTCACGGTGTGCTCAAACGCCCCCTCCCGGGTACGGGGAGCTTCCTTCAGCATCCAGTCCCCGATTCGGATGGCGGTTTCCAGAAAAACCGGCTCCTGCGTCTTCCGGTACAGCGCCGGAAAAATCGCGAAGGGCGCCATGGCGTTGATGACGCTTGCGCGTTCCGCCAAAGGAAGGCCGCTCTTGGCCCACTGCTCCAATTCGGTAAAAAGCGCCTCGTTCCCCGTCCGTTCGCAATAGTGTAAAATGGAAATGACGCCCACGCCGGGCACCCAATCCCACTCGCGGATGTTCATTCCCCAGCCGCCGGCATGATCGGCCAGCATCTGCCGGCAGACGGCCTCCGCCGAGCGGCGGACCCGGTTTGCGGTTAACACGCGTTCCATATCCGTTTCCCTCCATAGCTTGATGTTTCCAGTATAAACCGGAGGGCCGCCGAAGACTTGGCGGATTCTGCTTTTTGTATGGGGAATTGTCTACTCATCCGCACGCCTAGAAGGAGGTACCCGATGGCATCCAAACCGCCCGTTGCCGCCCCTTGGAGCACCCCCGCCGGCGGTTTTCCCGGGAAGACCGAGCCGCCGCCCGACGCCGGCGCTTCCGTCGATGAATGGACCAACGGAACGTTGTCCGCTTTTCCCGTTCACTGCAGCCTTCGGACGGAGCGGCTGCGCCAGCCCGGCTTTCATTCGCATGCCGGCTACGAGCTGTACGCCTGCGCCAGCGGGTCGGGAAGCTATATTGCCGGCGACCGCATCCATCCCCTTGGACCGGGTACGCTGACCGTCGTCAAACCGCTCGCGCCTCATTTGTCCAAGCCCGATGAAAGCGAGCCTTTTCACCGCTATGTTCTCGCCGTCGACAAAGCTTACCTGGAGAACCTTTTAGTAAACGACACGGCTGCCGAGGAAGCGATCCGGCTCTGGCTGCCGGACGACCAGGAGGACTCCCGGCATTTCCGGCTTTCCCCGCTCCCGTTCATGGCGCTTACCGAAAGGCTGAACCGTCTGGAACGGGAGCTGACGGACCGGAGGCCGGGCTTTCCGCTCGCCGTCAAAAGCTTGCTGCTCGCCTTCTTTGCTGGTCTGGTCCGCAGCGGTGCGGCTCCCGAGAGCATCCCGGCCGACCAGCCGGAAACGAGCCGGCTGATCGAGCGCGTGCTGGGCTTTCTGTCGGAGCGTTACGCCGAGCCGCTCCGCACCGAGGACGTCTGCGCCGCTTTTCATGTTTCCCGCTCTTATTTGCTCCGCCTCTTCAAACGGCACACCGGGACCACGATAAACGAATTTCTTACCGCCTGCCGGATCGGCTGCGCCAAACGGCTGCTGCGCGACACCGGCCTGCCGGTAACCGAAATCGCCGCCGCGGCGGGCTTTCGAGATTTGTCCCACTTCTTTCACACGTTCAAAAAAGCGGAAGGCTGCAGTCCGGGCGCGTACCGCGCCTCGCAAGAGGTGCCTTAAGCGCGTTGCCTGCGCGCCAAAAAGCCCGCACAGCCGGAGCGGTCCGGCCGTGCGGGCTTTGGTTTTACGTTACTAGCAGCGGGGCCTCCAGGGACACCGTCCGAAGACTCGTCCAGGGCAGGGGCTCCCTCCATCGCGGCGCAAGCTAATGGCTTACCCCCGCATCCGGTGACCGTTTATCCCCGGAACCGGTGGGGAGGCAGCCCTTTGACGCCCGGCTTGATGCGGAACAGCCCGCCGGCATGCGGCTGCTCCTTGCGCGCTTCCTCCGGCATGCCGCCGCCTGCGGTTGTCAGGTACAGCTCGTCCAGGTTTTCGCCGCCAAACGTGCAGCAGGTCACGTTCTCGACCGGCAAGCGGATTTCCTCGACCTCCCGGCCTGTCGCCGGATCAAAGCGGCCCACCTTCCAGCCGCCCCAATGCGCGATCCACAGCATCCCTTCGGCGTCAATGGTCATGCCGTCCGGGTAGCCGGTCCCTTCGGGGATCTCGACAACCGTCCGCCGGTTGGTCAATTCGCCGGTGTCCGGCGTAAAGTCGTAGGCGTCGACCTTCATCGTCGGCGTGTCGATGTAATAGAGCGTCGCGCCGTCTGCGCTCCAGGCCAGCCCGTTGGAGCAGCTGATGCCGCTCAATACCTCCCGGCAGCCGCCATCCGGGTTTATCCGGTACAGCGCCCCCTTTCCCGGATCGCCGTTCAAAGCCATCGTTCCCGCCCAGAAACGGCCGGCGGGGTCGCACTTGCCGTCATTGAACCGGTTCCCGTCCAGATGCTCCTCCGGGTCCGCCAGCTTCTCCGTCTCTCCCGTCAACGGGTCGAGCCGATAAATGCCGTCCTTCGCCGCCATCACGAGCCCGCCCGCTTCGCGCGGAGCGACCGCTCCGACGTGACGGCCGACCGGGATGACCCGGTCGGTTCCGTCCGCGGGGTTGTAGGCATGGACCGCAAATCCTTCGATGTCCACCCAGTAAAGCACGTTCCGGGCGGGGTCCCAAACCGGTCCTTCCCCCAAAGCGGCCTTCGCATCCAGCACCAATTCCAGCTCCGCCATGTCCAGCCTCCTCTCAAATCCCTTGAAGCTTGCTTACAGAAAAAGATCCTTTTCCTTCAGCGTCAGCTTGCGCGCGGAAATGTCGAGCACGACCTTCCCGGCATTCAGCCCGATGATTCGCGTGGCGTACCGTTCGGCCAGCTCCAGCTGCTGCATCGCGCAGAAAAGCACCACGTTTTCCTTGACTGCGACGTTGCGGAAATCCTCCATTACGCCGGCCACCGAGATGGGGTCGAGCCCCTTGACCGGATCGTCGGCGGCAATCATCTTGGCTTCCTGAATGAGCGCCTTGGCCAGCGCGACGCGCTGCTTCTCCCCGCCGCTCAGCTTCTCCACCTTTTCCAGCCCTTTGTCGAGCAGACCGACCTTCTCCAGAAATTCCGAGGCGTGCACATGCTCGTCCATCGAGGATTTCCGGATCACCTTCCGCCAGAGCGGCATATGCCGCCAGCGCGCTTCCAGCACGTTCCGCACTGCGGTCTTGTTGAGATTCAGGTCGGAATATTCCTGCAAAAAGGCCCAGCTGCGGCGAACCTTCAGCCGTTCAAGCGGATTTCCCTCCAGGACGTTTTTGCCGTCCATGACGTATTCGCCGCGGTCCCACTTTTCCCGCAGCGCAAGGCAGCGCAAAAGCGTTGTTTTGCCGCTCCCGCTGCCGCCTACGATGGCGATAAATTCCCCCGGCGACGCTTGAAAGCTGACGCCGTCCAGCACCGTTGTTTTCAGGTACGATTTGCTTAAATTACGGACGATCATGAGTAAGGCTGCTCCTTTGCGTCATAATCCGTTAGCGGCGGCCGCCAGATCCCGGGCGATCAGTTTGCCGTGATGGCGCCCCGTTTCGATAAAAATTTCATTGGCCCGGCTGCCCGAAGCGACCACGCCGGCAATGTAAACCCCCGGCACGCCGGTTCTCATGGTCTCCGGGTCGTGCTGCGGCGCGCCGGTCGCCTCGTCGACGGTCACGCCCGCCGACAACAGCAGCTCGCGGTCCGGCCGGAAGCCTGTCAGGGCCAGCACAAAATCATTTTCCAGCCAAAGCCGCTCCGCACCCGCGGCCACCAGAACCTCGTCCTCCCGGATTTCCAGAAGCGCCGAAGAGAACATCATGCGGATGCGCCCTTTGGCCACCATGCTTTCGAATACGGGACGGATCCACGATTTGACGTAAGGAGACAGCTGGGCGCCCCGGTAAACCACCGTCACCTCCGCTCCGGCCCGAATCAGCTCCAGAGCGGCGTCCGTGGCGGAATTGTTTCCGCCGACGATCACCACCTTCATGCCGGCGTAGGGATGAGCTTCCGTATAATAATGGCTGACCTTTGCCAGCTCCTCGCCCGGAATGCCAAGCTCGTTCGGATGGTCGAAATACCCGGTGGCGATGACGACCGTTTTCGTTGTGTACTGCTTTTCCCGTCCCGCCCGGTCCCGGACGGACAGGGAGAAGCCTTCGTCCAGCCGGCGGATGCCGGTCACCGTTTCGTAGGTGCGGATGCGGAGTTCTTTGCGCTCCGCCACCGTGCGGTAGTAGTTCAGCCCCTCCAGGCGCGTCGGCCGCTCGTTGGCCGTGACGAAGGGAATGCCGCCGATTTCGAGAAGCTCCGGCGTACTGTGAAAGGTCAGGTTGGTCGGATACCGGAAAATCGAGTGAACGACGGGCCCCTTGTCGAGGACGAGCGGGTCGAAGCCCGCCGCCTTCAGCTCGGCCGCCGCGGAAAGCCCGCACGGTCCGGCTCCGATGATGACTGCTTGCTCCATTGGATTCTCCTTCTGACGCCCGGCGCGTAAGCCGGTTTTCCTACGATTATACTGCACCGCCCGGCGGAATACACGCGCCGCGGCCTCAGCCGTAGAGCCACACGCGCAAAAGCGAAAGGAGCTGGGAGCTGTTCACCGGCTTGGTGATGTAATCGGAGGCGCCGGCTTCAATGCATTTTTCCCGGTCCCCTTTCATCGCCTTCGCCGTCAGCGCAATGATCGGGAGCTCGCGGAATTTCGGAATTTCCCGGATCGCGCCGATGGTTTCGTAACCGTCCATGCCGGGCATCATGATGTCCATCAGCACGACGTTGATGTCCGGGTTGTTCTCCAGTATTTCGATGGAGTCCCGTCCGTTCTCGGCCGGAATCACCTTCATCTTGTGCCGCTCCAGAATGGTCGTGAGCGCGAAAATATTGCGGATGTCGTCATCGACGACCAGCACCTTTTTGTAGGCGATGGCATCGTCGGTGGAATGCAGCCTGGAGAGCGTCTCCTTCTGCAGGTCCGACAGCCCTTCCGTCCTCCGGTGCAGGAACAGCGCGGTTTCGTCCAGCACGCGGACCGGGGCTTTCGCCTCTTTGATGACATTGGTCCGGAACAGCTCCTCCAGCTCGGCTTCCTCTTTGGCCGACAGCTTTCCGCCCAGCGTCAAAATAACGGGGATCTCCCGTTTGCGCGACAGGCGCAGGGCTTCCCGGAGAAGGGAAAGGCCGTTCTTGTCGGAGGAATCGAGATCAAAAACGATCGCGTCGAACTCTTTAGCCTTCAGCTGATTGACGGCTTTCCGCGCCGTGTCGGTCTCGACGATCCTCACGTCGTTTCCGCCGATCAGGGCGAGGATTTCCTGCCGCCGCTCCGTGCCGGCGTGGAAGACAAGCAGGTCCTTCGTTTCCTTCAGACCGAAGGAAATCAGGCGGTCCAGTTCATGCTCCAGGTCTTCGCCGGTTACCGGCTTGCACAGGTACGAGTAAACGCCGCGCTGCAGAAGCGGAATCCGGTCGTCCTCCACCGTGATGACGCCGATCGGGATATGCCGGACATCCATGTCGCTTTTGAGCTGGTCGATCACCGACCAGCCGTCCGTGTCGTTCAGCCGGATGTCGAGCGTAATGGCGGCGGGGCGGAAATGACGGGCCAGCTCCAGCACGCTGCTCCCCTTCGCCGTGGCGATGACCTTGACGCCTTTTTTGCGCCAGACGTCCAGCAGAATTTCGGCGAATTTCGGATCGTCCTCCACCATCAGGACCACCTTGTCGCCCGGCTTGATATCGGCCCGGTCATCGCTCAGGCCGGTATCCGCTTCCCCCGTGAACACGGTCGGCAGGTCCTTCGCCGGACCAGCGGGCTTGGCGGGCTTGGCGGGCTGGACGTCGATCACTTCCGGAGCGATCGCCTCCGGCGCCGAACGCGGACTGCCGGAAGGCCGTCCGGCAGCCGCCGGCGTCTGCGGCTCCGGAGCAAGCGCGGCAGCCGCTTCCGATGCGGACGATTCGCCGCCGGAGGGCTTGTCCGCTTCGCTTCGACCGGCAGGCCCGGCGTCCTCCGCGCTGCGAACGGGCGGGCGGCTCATCGCCTCTCCACCAGGCTGCGCCGCCGGCGCGGTGCCGGTGACGGAGCCGGCCGTTTCCTGACCGCCTTCAACCGGCAGGTAAACGGTAAAGACGCTGCCTCTGCCCGGCACGCTGAACAGCTTGATCTCGCCGCCCAGCATTTGCACAATTTCGCGGCTGATCGCAAGGCCCAGGCCCGTTCCGCCGAATTCCCGGCTCGTGCTGCCGTCCGCCTGCTGGAAAGCCTCGAAGATGATGTCCTGCTTGTCCTTCGGAATGCCGATGCCCGTGTCGCTGACCGCGAAAGCGACCACACCGGCGGCGTTCGACAGCCGCTTGTGATCGGGGCTCCAGCCCTCGCGCGCCAGGCGGATGCCCAGATGGACCTGTCCTTTGCGCGTAAATTTGAAGGCGTTGGACAGCAGGTTCACCAGCACCTGCTGCAGCCGTTTGGAATCCGTCCGGATGTAAGGCGGAATATCCACGTCCGGCTGGATGCGGAATTCAATGCCCTTGTCCGCCGCCATGTGGCTGAAGGTCCGGTCGAACACGTCGATCAGATCGGTCACCTTCACATCGTCGAACTCCGGCGTAACCGTGCCGGATTCGATTTTGGACAGATCCAGGATGTCGTTGATCAGATGCAGCAGGTCAAGACCCGACTCGTGAATCGTGGAAGCGTATTTCACCTGGTCGTCGGAAAGGTTATGGTCCGGATTGTCGCGAAGCTGCTCCGAGAGCAGCAGCAGGCTGTTGAGCGGCGTCCGCAGCTCATGCGACATGTTCGCCAAAAACTCGGATTTGTATTTGGACGTCAGGGCGAGCTGCTCCGCTTTTTCCTCCAGGAACTTCTTCGCCATTTCGACCTCGCGGTTTTTGCTTTCGACCTCCGCCTTCTGCTGCACGAGCAGACGGGCCTTGTCCTCCAGCTCCTCGTTCGTGTGCTGCAATTCTTCCTGCTGCTGCTGGAGCTCTTCGGCCAGCGACTGGGACTGCATGAGCAGCTCTTCCGTCCGCATGTTGGCCTGCATCGTGTTCAGCACGATGCCGATCGTATCGGCAAGCTGGTCAAGCAAAGCAAGATCGATGTCCGAGAACGGGCGGAAGGAGGCCAGCTCCAGCACCGCGAGCACCTGATCCTCGAACACGATCGGCAGCAGCACGATATTCAGCGGCGTCGCTTCGCCGAGACCCGAGTTCACCGTTACGTAATCCCCCGGCACGTTGGTCAGCAGAATGCGCTGTTTTTCGATCAGGCACTGGCCGACCAGCCCTTCGCCGGCACGGAACGAGCTCGCCAGGTTTTTGCGCTTCTGGAACCCGTAGGAGGCGAACAGCTTCAGCAGCTGCTCCCCGTTCTCGTTCTCGCTTACAAAGAATACGCCGTGCTGTACGCTGACAAGCGGCGCCAGCTCGGAAAGGATCATCCGGCAGGCCGCATAGGGATCGCGCTGCCCTTGCAGCATGCGGCTGAATTTGGCCAGATTGGTTTTCAGCCAGTCCTGCTCCGTATTGATCCGCGTCGTTTCCCGCAGGTTGTTGATCATTTCGTTGACGTTGTCCTTCAGGGTCGCCACTTCGCCGGCCGCAGCCACGTCGATGGTGCGCGACAGGTCGCCCTTCGTTACCGCCGTGGCGACATTCGTGATTGCGCGCACCTGGGTCGTCAGCGTGCTCGCCATGTAGTTGACGTTGTCGGTCAAATCCCGCCAGGTGCCGGATGCGCCGGGCACGCTCGCCTGGCCGCCCAGCTTGCCTTCCGCCCCTACCTCGCGGGAAACGGTCGTGACCTGCTCGGCAAAGGTGGCCAGCGTGTCGATCATGCCGTTGATCGTGTCGCTCAGCTCCGCGATTTCGCCTTTGGCGTCCAGCATCAGCTTCCGCTTCAGGTCGCCTCCGGCGACGGAGGTCACCACCTTGGCGATGCCGCGCACCTGATCGGTCAGGTTGGAGGCCATGATGTTGACGTTGTCGGTCAAATCCTTCCAGACGCCGCCGACGCCGCGCACCTGCGCCTGGCCGCCCAGCTTGCCCTCCGTGCCGACCTCCCGGGCCACGCGCGTGACCTCGGACGCAAAGGAATTGAGCTGGTCCACCATCGTGTTGATCGTGTTTTTCAGCTCCAGCAGCTCGCCGCGCACGTCGACGGTAATCTTTTTCGACAGGTCGCCGGTTGCGACCGCCGTCGTGACTTCCGCGATGTTGCGCACCTGGCTGGTCAGATTAGAAGCCATGTAATTGACGTTTCCGGTCAAATCCTTCCAGGTGCCTTCCACCCCGGACACCTGCGCCTGGCCGCCGAGCCGTCCCTCGGTGCCGACCTCGCGGGCCACGCGGATGACTTCCGACGCAAACGTGCTGAGCTGGTCGACCATCGTGTTGATCGTGCTTTTCAGCTGCAGGATTTCGCCCTTGGCGTCGATGGTGATCTTTTTGCCCAGGTCGCCCTTGGCGACCGCCGTCGTCACTTCGGCGATGTTGCGCACCTGATCGGTCAAATTGGAGGCCATGATGTTGACGTTGTCGGTGAGTCCCTTCCAGGTCCCCCCGACGCCGCGCACCTCCGCCTGGCCGCCCAGCTTGCCTTCCGTTCCGACCTCGCGCGCCACGCGCGTGACCTCGGAAGCAAACGTGCTGAGCTGATCCACCATCGTATTGATCGTGTTCTTCAGCTGCAGCAGCTCGCCTTTGACATCGACGGTGATTTTTCGGGTCAGGTCCCCGCTGGCGACCGCCGTCGTCACTTCGGCGATGTTCCGCACCTGGTCGGTCAGGTTCGACGCCATCAGGTTTACGCTGTCCGTCAAAAGCTTCCAGGTGCCGGAGACGTCCTTCACCTGCGCCTGAACGCCCAGCTTGCCTTCGATGCCGACCTGGCTGGCCACCTTGGTGACCTCGGACGCAAACGTGCTGAGCTGGTCCACCATTGTGTTGATCGTGTTTTTCAGCTGCAGCAGCTCGCCTTTTACATCGACGGTAATTTTCCGTGTCAAGTCCCCCGTAGCGACCGCTGTCGTGACGTCGGCGATGTTCCGCACCTGGTTGGTCAAATTGGACGCCATGTAATTGACGCTTTCGGTCAAATCCCGCCAGGTGCCGTCCACGCCCTTTACCTCGGCCTGGCCGCCCAGAATGCCTTCGGTGCCGACCTCGCGCGCCACACGCGTCACTTCCGATGCAAACGTGCTGAGCTGGTCCACCATCGTGTTGATCGTGTTCTTCAGCTCGAGAATTTCGCCCTGGGCGTCCGCCGTGATTTTCCGCGACAGGTCGCCGCGCGCGACGGCCGTCGTAACCAGCGCGATGTTGCGCACCTGATCGGTCAAATTCGACGCCATGTAATTGACGCTTTCGGTCAAATCCCGCCAGGTGCCTTCTACGCCGACAACCTGGGCTTGCCCGCCCAGCTTGCCTTCGGTGCCGACCTCGCGCGCCACACGCGTCACCTCGGACGCGAAGGTGCCGAGCTGGTCCACCATCGTGTTGATCGTGTTTTTCAGCTGGAGAATTTCGCCTTTGGCGTCGATGGCGATCTTCTTGCCCAGATCGCCCTTGGCGACCGCCGTCGTCACCTCGGCAATGCTGCGCACCTGATCCGTAAGATTGGACGCCATGTTGTTCACGCTTTCAGTCAAATCCCGCCAGGTGCCGCCAACGTCATCGACCTCGGCCTGGCCGCCCAGCTTGCCCTCGGTGCCGACTTCAAGCGCCACGCGCGTAACCTCCGACGCGAACGTGCTGAGTTGGCCCACCATCGTGTTGATCGTATTCTTCAGCTGCAGCATCTCGCCTTTGACGTCGACGGTAATCTTCTTCGTCAGGTCCCCGGTGGCGACCGCCGTCGTCACCTCGGCGATGTTCCGCACCTGGTTGGTCAAATTGGACGCCATGTAATTTACGCTGTCGGTCAAGTCCTTCCAGGTGCCGCCGACGTCTTTTACATCCGCCTGCCCGCCCAGAATGCCTTCGGTGCCGACCTCGCGCGCCACGCGCGTCACTTCCGATGCAAACGTGCTGAGCTGGTCCACCATCGTGTTGATGGTGATTTTCAGCTGCGACATCTCGCCTTTGACGTCCGCGGTGATTTTCTTCGTCAGATCGCCGTTGGCGACGGCGGTGGTTACCACTGCGATGTTGCGCACCTGATCGGTCAGGTTGGACGCCATGTTGTTTACGCTGTCCGTCAAATCCGCCCAGGTGCCGGCAACGCCCTTCACTTCGGCCTGGCCGCCAAGCTTCCCTTCCGTGCCGACCTCGCGCGCCACGCGCGTAACCTCGGACGCGAACGTGCTGAGCTGGTCCACCATCGTGTTGATCGTGTTTTTCAGCTGCGACATTTCGCCGCGCACGTCGATGGTAATTTTTTTGGTCAGGTCGCCGGTAGCGACGGCCGTCGTCACTTCGGCGATGTTCCGAACCTGAACGGTCAAATTGCGCGACATCGTGTTGACGGACTCGGTGAGCAGCTTCCACGTGCCGGAGACGTTGCGGGAATCGGCCACGACGCCGAGCTTCCCTTCGGTCCCGACTTCATGCGCCACGCGCGTAACCTCCGACGCGAAGACGCCCAGCTGGTCGACCATCCGGTTGATGCCGGCGGCCGTCCGGTGAAACTCGCCCGTCAGCGCGCGCCCGTCGATCTCCATGTCGATCTTCTGGGAGAGATCGCCCTGGGCCACGGCGCTGATCACCCGGACGATTTCGTTTAAGGGCCGGATCAGGTCGTCGATCATTTCGTTGATCGGCTCGCAAAGGAAGTTCCAGGACCCGCCGTTCGTCTTGAAGGTAAAGCGGCGGCTCATCTTCCCTTCCTTCCCCACCACTCGGGCCACTTCCTGGGCTTCCTGGGCCAAGTTTTGCTGCATGTCCATAATATCGTTAAATGTATCGGCTATCTTGGCGGCAAGGCCGGTTTTGTCTTCGGCCAGGCGCACGCTGAAATCGCCTTTTTTGAAGGCGCGCAAAGCATTTAAAAGCTCAATCGGGTCCACTAGCGTTTCCGCCGGCTCAGCCGGCTTCTTTCGGGCGGCTGGTTTTTCTCCCGTCAGACCGTTATTTTCCTTTTCATTTTGCGCATCCGTCATCGTCCGATTCCTTCCTTGTTAAGTAGTGATTAAGAATGAAATCTATCATTCCTATATTGTAGCGATTTTTGCGTGCAGAAGAAAGCGGCGGCCGGCCTGCGCAAAAAAACGGAGCCTCTCCGCCGCCGGGCGAAGAAGCTCCGTATGCAAAATCCGCTGCTTTTTACAGCACTTTGGCCAAAAAATCCTGGGTGCGCGGATGCGACGGGCGGCCAAACACATCCTCCGGCACACCCTGCTCGACGATCACGCCGCCGTCCATAAAGATGATCCGGTCCCCCACCTCGCGGGCGAAGCCCATTTCGTGGGTGACCACGACCATGGTCATTCCGCCTTGCGCAAGCTTCTTCATCACGTCCAGCACCTCGCCGACCATTTCGGGGTCGAGCGCCGAAGTAGGCTCGTCGAAGAGCATCACGTCCGGGTCCATGGCCAGCGCCCGGGCGATGGCGATCCGCTGCTTTTGTCCGCCCGAAAGCTGGTTGGGAAACACGTTCGCCTTGTCCTCCAGCCCGACGGTCCGAAGCAGCCGCCGGGCGTTCTGCTCCGCCTCTTCCTTGCTCCGCTTCAGCACGTGAAGGGGGGCGATGGTGAGGTTGGCCATAACGGACAGATGCGGAAACAGGTTAAACTGCTGAAACACCATGCCCATCTTCTGGCGCAGCCGGTCGATGTTCTGCTTCGGGTCCGTGATCCGGTTTCCTTCAAACACGACATCCCCGGCCGTCGGAACCTCCAGCAGGTTCAGGCAGCGCAAAAACGTGCTTTTGCCCGATCCGCTCGGGCCGATCACGACCACGACCTCGCCTTTTTGCACCTCGAGGTCGATTCCGTTCAGCACGTCCAGCTTGCCGAACGATTTTCTGAGTCCTTTAACGCTGATCACCGACCTTCAGCCTCCTTTCGAATTTCCGCAACAGCCGGGACAGACTGAAGGTAAGAATAAAGTATACGAAGGCCGCGCTGATATACGGCTCAAAAGCGAGAAAGGTCCGCGCTTTGACAATGCTGGCGTTGTACATCAAATCGCTGATGCCGATGATGCTGACGATGGAGGATTCCTTGATGACGACGACAAACTCGTTCCCGAGCGCGGGCAAAATGTTCTTGACCGCCTGCGGGAGCACGATCAGGCGCATCGTTTGCCGTTTGGTCATGCCCAGCGAACGGGCCGCCTCCGTCTGCCCCCGGTCGATGTTCTCAATGCCGGCGCGAAAAATTTCCGCGATGTAAGCGGCGCTGTTGATCGAAAGGGCGATGATCCCCGCGACCATCGGCGAAAAATCCCAGGGCGTCAACTGCGGCACGCCGTAAAAAATGACAAAGACCTGTACGAGCAGCGGCGTGCCGCGGATAAACTCGACATAAGCGGTCGCCAGCCAGCGGAGCGGCCGGACCGAGGACGTCTTCATGAGCGCGATGACGATCCCGAATAGCGTACCGAACAAAACGGTAAAAAACGACAGGTAGATCGTGATGCCGGCGCCCCGGACAAAATACATGCCAAAACGGCTAAGAAAGGAAAAGTCCAAGCCCGTCACCTTACTCTTCCATCAGCTTGGAAGCTTCGACGAAAAATTCGTCGATCTTCTTCTCGGCAATCAGCTTGTCCACCACTTTGTCAATTTCGGCAACCAGGCTCGGGTTATTCTTCTGCACCGCGATTGCCGATCCGCCTACGTCGTCCTGCGGTTTGGCATCCGTGATAACCAGATCCGGGTGGTTGGCAACATAAACTTCCGCTACCGGAAGCTCAAAAATCAGCGCATCCACCTTCTTCGATTGCAGCTGAAGCACCAGATCGCTCGGGGAGGCGATGCTGGTGATTTGGGCGTCCTTGACCTGGTTCTGTGCGATTTCTTCCTGGATGCTGCCCATTTGTACGCCGATCTTTTGGCCGTTCAGCGATTCAAGCGTTGCGAACTTGTCCTTGTCTTCGGCGCGGGAAACCACGCCCTGCTTGGCCGTGTAATAAATTTTGCTGAAGTCGACGGCTTCTTCCCGATCGGGCGTCGGCGTCATGCCGGCGATGATCATGTCGATTTTGCCGGAAGTCAGCGCCGGAAGCAGGCCGTCAAACGCCATGTCCTGAATTTCCAGCTCCACGCCGAGCTGCTTGGCCACTTCCTGGGCGATCAGGACGTCGAGGCCGACAATGGTGTCTTTGCCGTCCACATCGGCATGGAATTCATACGGCGGATATTCAGCGTTTGTTCCCATGACGATTTTGCCTTTTTCCTGGATTTCTCCCAGCTTTTTGTCCTTCTCGCCGCAGCCGGCAAGCATCGTTCCAAATGCCAGCATACAGGCCAGCACAAGCGTTATCTTTTTCATCTTCTTCGTATATCCCCCTTTAATCTTTTGGACACAATGTTGCCATTATATCGGCTCCCGGGCGGGAAAGCAATGGGTTCTAACCATTGTTCACTGAATTTTTATACATTCCCATGCAGAGAAATCCAATTCGGTTTCAGTCGCTTCCCCGCAGCCTACAGTTTATAATGAAACAAATGAAGATTGGAGACGAATTCCGATGAAAACAACCATTTGGCAAACCATCGACCGGCAGGCGGAGCGCTTGCGGGAGCTCGCTTTATACATCGGCGCGCGCCCGGAGCTGGGGCACGAGGAAGTGCTCGCCGCCGCCCGCTTGACAGATGAACTGGAACGGGAAGGGTTCCGGGTGGAGCGGGGCGTGCTGGGACTGCCGACTGCTTTTCTCGCCACCCTCGAATCTTCGAAGCCCGGTCCGGTTGTCGCTTTTCTGTGCGAATACGACGCGCTTCCCGAGCTGGGTCATGCGTGCGGCCATCACCTGATCGCCGCCATGGGCGTCGGAGCCGCCATCGGGCTGAAGGCGGTTCTGGAGCAGACCGGCGGCACGATCCGCGTGTACGGAACGCCGGCGGAGGAAACCAAAGGCGCCAAAGTGGACATGGCGGCCGCCGGCCTGTTCCGCGATGTGGACGCGGCGCTCATGGCTCATCCCTATCATTCCCATGTAAAGTCGGGAACCTCGCTGGCGATGGATGCCGTCCGGTATGAATTTTTTGGCAAGGCCGCCCACGCGGCAGCCAGTCCGCACGAAGGGGTCAACGCGCTCGACGCCGTGATTCAGCTGTTCAACGCCGTCGCCGCCCTGCGTCAGCAGCTTCCCGCCCACGTCCGGATGCACGGCATTATTACGGATGGCGGCAAAGCGCCGAACATTATTCCGGACTATGCCGCAGCGGAATTTTACCTTCGCTCGGCTAACCGTCCGGTCACGGACGAGGTGGCGGCGAAAGTGCTGCGCTGCGCGGAAGGCGCGGCCCTGCAAACCGGCTGCCGCCTGCAGGCTACTAATTATGAGTATTCCTACGACGAGTTGGTGACCAATGAGGCGCTTTCGGAAGCCTTTACCGCCCAGCTTCAGGAGCTCGGCGTTTCCGGGGAAGCGATCGGGGACGGCAAGGAGAACGGCTCTCTCGACCTCGGCAACGTCTCCCGGCAATGTCCGGCCATCCATCCTTACGTCAAAGTAATTGAAGAACCCTATCTCCTGCACACGCCGGAATTCCGGGACGCGGCGATGCAGCCCCGGGCTATGGAGGGGCTGCTGGTCGGCGCGAAGGCGCTGGCCGCAACAGCCTTTGAGGTCTTGACCGATCCGAAGCTGCTGGAGTCCGTCAAAGCCGGCTTCCGCCGTTCCCTGCAGGACTGACCGTTCTCCGGCAAAAGAAAGCCCCGCCTTTCGGTGAATCCGTAGGCGGGGCTTCTCTCAGGAAACGGGTTCGGCGGACGCGGCGGATACCTCCTGCCGGGCGCGTTCCTCCAGGTACCGGTCTAGCGCCAGCAGCTTGTTGTCCCAGTACCGGTCATAAAACGCCAGCCAGCGCTTCAGCTCAAGCAGCGGAGCCGGATCGAGCCGGTAGCGGGTTTCTCTTCCCGCCCGGCGCGGCACCACAAGTCCCGCATCCTCCAGGATGCGCAAATGCTTGGACACGGCCGTCCGGCTCATCGGAAAATGCCGGCTGAGCGCGGCCACGGGCTGTTCCCCTTCGTCCAGCAGCAAAAGCAGCTTGCGCCGGTTCGGGTCGGCGACGGCGTGGAACACATCCCGTTCCCGGGCGGAAACGCCGGGGTCAGCCTTCGGCATGCTCTGCCAGCTTTTCGACAAGCCCGGTCCAGCCCCGGTCCATGTTCTCCCGAACCGCTTCATGCGGCTGTCCGAATTCCGTGGTTCCTTCCTCCGCCCAGCCGGAATGAATCAGCGTCAGCTCCGTTGTGCCATCCGCCCGTTCCGCCAGCTCGAAGGTCAGCGTCCAGTCTTTGCCCCAGCGAAACGAAAGGCGGCGGTTCGGCTCCGCTTCCGTCACCCGGCAGGGCGATTCTCCAAACGGTCCCGCCTGGAGGGTAAATTCATGCCCGGCCTCGGACACGAGATCGTTCGGCATAAACCAGGCGGCCAATCCTTCCCGGGTCGCGACGGCATTCCATACCTCGCCGACCGGCGCCCGGAGCACTCTGGTTTTGCGGATATCGGGCAGCGGCTTTTTGCCGTTCTCCTGCGTCATCCGTTAAGCCCCCTATTCTTTTTTGGCCTTAACTTTCGATTCCGGCCGGAACCGAAGCGCCGACCACTTGTCGTCGACCGCCACGTTGCTGACGGCCCGGTAATCCGACCGCCCGGAAACAAACGCCCAGAGGATATCCCGATTCAAATCGGTCGGCAGCTTGGCCGTTTTCTTCGGATAAGCGATCCAGAAAACCGCATCCTCCGCAAGAAGCGAGAATGCGGCTGGCAGACGTTCGCCAAGCTCGTCCCGGGTTTGGGCAAACAAAAGCACAAACGCGCAGTGTCCCTCAAGCTCGCTTCCCGCCGCGCCCTGTTCTCCCGACGTCAGGCCGAAGTCATAGCCTTGGGGAGGATAGAGGACCACGGCCGGGTCCTTCTTGTAATGCAGCTTTTTTCGGAGTGTCTCGTCCATGAAGGTCCCTTTCTTTATCGGTTTGTCGCGGCTTCAGCCCCCGAGGCGCCGGTGCCGCCCATTCATTATAGGAAACCAAATGGTTTTACGTCAAGACAAGCGCTCCGGAATAAAAAAACCCTTGCGGGCCTGCCGCAAGGGTTTTTTTATTCCGGTCGGGAGGGGTCAGATTTCGAATTTGGCCAGGGATTCCTGCAGCGATTGCGACAGGGTTTCCAGGCTTTCCGCCAGCTTCATCAAACCTTCGCTGACGTTCAACTGCTCGTTGGAGAGCGAAGCGACTTCCTGCGAGGTCGCCGACGATTCCTCGGATACCGCGCTCACGTTGGTCATCGCCACGTTCAGCTCGGTTTGGGTGGAATCCAGCGCGTGGATAGACTCGGACACCTCGGACAGCTGGTTGGCCAGCCCCGCCATGTGATCGTTTACCTTCTGGAAGATCGCATCCGCTTCCTTCACGGACTGGATCTGCTCCTGGAAGATCGGCTTCGCCTGCATCAGCACGTCGACCGTTTCCCCGATCTCGCTTTGGATTTTGTCGGTGATTTCTCCGACAACCCCGATGTTGTGCTTCGTCTGCTCGGCCAGCTTGCGGATTTCGTCGGCGACGACCATAAAGCCTCTGCCGGCCGTTCCCGCCCGCGCCGCTTCGATCGTGGCGTTCAGCGACAGGATGTTGGTCTGCTTCGCCATATTGCCCAGCACATCGAGAATTTTGCGGATCGAGTAGGTGCTGTCCTTCAGCTTGTCGACCTTCTCGACCATCGAGCGGGTCATTTCCTCCGTGGAGGCTGTTTTTGCAGTCAGCTCGACCATGTACCGGGTGCCCTGCTCGCTTGACTGCTGCACTTCGTTGGCCGCGGAAACCATCTGGTTGTTGGCCCGGACGGTTTCCTGGAGCTTTTCTCCGATCAGATGGGTAAGCGAGTTGCCCTTCTCCGCTTCGGTGGCAAGACTCGACGCTCCGTTAGCGATCTCCTCGGTCGCGATGGCGATTTCCCGCGCGGAGGTTGTGGTCGTCTTGGACGCATTCAGAAGCTCGATCGCCGTCTGCTGCACTTCGGCGGCCGATTTGTTCGTCTGATGCATCAGCCGGGTGATTTGCTCCATCATCTGGTTGTAGCTGCTGCCGAGCTGGCCGATTTCGTCCCGTCCGTTAAAGGTCGCGCGTCCGGTCAAATCGCCCGATTCCGCCCGCTTCATGATGTTGCGCAGGCCCCGGAGCGGCTTGCCGATCATGTTGGCGACGAAGAAACCGACGCCGACGGCAACGAGCGCCGAAAGCACAACCGAAATCCAGAGCACAGTCGTAATCGCTTTGGTTCCGCCGAGAAGCTCGGCGTACGGAACCGTTGCGACGACGGTCCAATCCGTTTCCGCCAGCTTTTTGTAAACAACCAGGTTGTCTTTTCCGTCGATATCCTTGTTCACGCCAAGCGCCGTGTCCGTTGCGGCTTTCTTCTCGTCCTCGCTCAGAGCGAGGATGGTCGGCTGCTCCAGACGGCTTTGGTCTTTGGAATAAAGGACGTTGTTCTGCGCGTCCAGAATGGCAATCTGCCCCGTCTCGCCCATCTTCAGGTCGCCGATGTAGCCGTCCAGCGCATCAAGCGCGATTTCAAACAGCAGCACCTGCTCCCGGTCGCCCGTCTGGGGAACGGTCATCAGCCGCGCCAGCCCGAAGACCGGCTCGTTCATATCCCCCGAATAGCCTTTCAGCTTGGTGGAAAGCCAGACCGCCTTGCCGTTCGCATCGACGGTTTGTTTGAACCAGTCCGTCTGCTGGTATGTTTTTTCGGTGTCGTTGCCGAAGGTTCCCGCCGTGCTTATGGGCCCTTGGACGCCGGTCGGCAGAATGTGAACCCGGACGATGCCGGATTTGCCCATGGTGATGGCCGCCAGCTTCTCGTTGACTTTACGGAATTCGATGAATTTGTCATAGTCGTCGTCAAGTCTTGCTTTCCAGCTGGTATAAGTAGACATCAGATCGCTGTCCGTAATGACTTTGGTCGATTCGTCGTTGTAATTGGTCAAGGCCAGTTCAAGCTTGTCGGCCAGCTGCGTAACCGTTTGCTCATTGGAATTCCGCACTTGATCCGTTATGATGCTCTTGGCCTGCTGATAAGAAAAAAGTCCGACGGCCAGCACCAAAACTACGATGCAGAAAAAGAATGCGATAAACAATTTGGCCCCGACGGAGCGGTTCATCTGGGCCTTTTGCGCCAGGCTTTTCCAATCCAGCGGCTTTTTGCCGCCTGCTGCCGGTTTTCCGGTCTTTACGGCCTTGTCCGGTTTTTCTTTCTTGGGTCCCTTGGGTTTTCCGGGTTTGGTTTTCTGGGTTGTTTGACTTAATTCGTCCCCCTCTTTCCCATTCGGTTTTTTCTTCATTGGGCTCCACGCCATGTCTGCCACCGTCCTAGTGAAGGATACCTGCTTCCTTGGTTTGCCGCTCACTTATTATTTCGGCACTTTGTTGCTAATTTGTTAATCCCGAAGTCTCTGTTTTGTAATTCGACAATATATGCCACATCCCTGCCATGAAATGTTCTCTACAAAAAAAAACTCCCCGAAGGGAGCGATAAGTTGTTTCAATTTGATACTTTTTGTTTAAGGGGCAGCTTTTTGCGCATCAGATCAAAGGGATGAACCGGCTGATCGACCCGGAACCGGACGTGCTGCAGCGGGTGCCGGGCCGCATCGAGCGGGTTTCCTTCGGCATCCTCCAGCGTGCCTACCGTCTGGCGGAAGAAGAGGCCGTTCGGACCGGTAAACTCGACCTCCTGCCCTGGCTTGAAGTGATTTCTCTGTTCGACCAGCGCCATGCCGGTCGACTCGTCGTACTCCAGCACCAGGCCGGCAAAATCGTAGGGGACCGCTTTATCCTCGGCGCCGTAAATATGATCCTCGCGGCCCGGGGCGCTGAAATAAAAGCCGGTATTGAGCGGACGGTTGGCCGCTTTGTGGATTTCCTCCACCCAGCGCGGGTCCAGCTTGTAGCCGGCCGGGTCGGCCAGGTAAGCGTCGATCGCCTGCCGGTAGGCGTTGACCACCGTGGCGACGTAGTGAATGCTGCGCATCCGGCCTTCGATTTTGAAGCTGTCGATGCCCGCTTCAATCAGCTCCGGAATATGCGCGATCATGCAAAGATCCTTCGCGCCCATCGCAAACGGATCGTCTTCCGCCTCGAATAGCGCCTCTTCGCCGGCGTACAGATCGTATTTCCAGCGGCAGGACTGGCAGCAGCCGCCCCGGTTTGAATCCCGGTCGGTAAAATGGTTGGAGAGGACGCAGCGGCCCGAAAACGAGCTGCACATCGCCCCGTGAATGAAGGTTTCGATTTCGATGCCGACATGCTCCCGGATGCTCTTGATGTCGGCAAAGCTGGCCTCCCGCGCCAGCACCACCCGGTCGGCCCCTTCCTCTTTCCAGTACTGCACCGCCCGCCAGTTCAAGGTAGACTGCTGCGTGCTCAGGTGAACCTCGATGCCCGGGGCTTCGCGGCGGCAGGTTTCAATAATCATCGGATCGGCGACGATAATGGCAGCCACTCCGGCATCCTGCAGCCCGCGCAGGTAAGCGCCCACTCCTTCGATATCCTCGTTATGGGCGATAATGTTGGTGGTTACGAACACTTTGGCTCCGTACCGCTTCGCAAATTCGACCCCTTCCCGCATTTCCTCCAGCGTAAAATTGTCCGCTCCGGAACGAAGGCCGTACTGCTGCCCTCCGATATAGACGGCGTCGGCGCCGTACCGCACGGCAAATTTCAGCTTTTCCAGACTGCCCGCAGGGGCGAGCAATTCAGGCCGTTTCATGGTGTCACCTCCGTGGTTTTCTGGACGCGAGGCGAAAACAACGGCCCGAATGACTTCCGGCCGTTGTCTCCCCGCGGATCAATAAACTTGTTCCTTGTAGTAAAAACCGAAGGACAACGGTCGTCCTTTCGGCTGAATCGCTTCGATCTCCGCAAGCCAGGACGGGTCCAGCCAATCGTCCCGTCCCTCGGCGCAGGCGTCGATCGCCTGCCGGTAAATCGAAGTGACGGTTTCGTTGTAATCCGGCGTTTTGAGCAGACCGTCGATGCGAAAGCTGTCAAACCCGCCTTCCATGAGCTCCTTCAGATTTTCCAGCATGCACAGGTCTTCCGAGCTCATAATGTGCGTTCCGTTCGCGTCCTCGAAGACGGGAAACCGCTCATCGGGCCGCTCCGCTTCAATGAGCGTCAGCGCGCGCCCCGCGCCGGTTTCTTCGCCGGGACTCCAATTTCCCTGATGCTCACGGTACAAGCTTACGAGCGGACGCTTGGAATGATATATGTTCGTCATGCCGTGAACCTGCACCTGCACTTCCAGCCGGCAGCGTTGTTTGAACTCGACCGCTTCCTCCATGTTCAGCTCGCGGGACAGGAAAACCCGCGTCGCTCCCCGCCGTCCCCAATAATTGGCCGCCTCGTAATTGGTGGCGAGCATTTCGCCGTTCCAATGCAGCGGGAGGGTAACCCCCGCTTCGCGCATGGCGGGGATGACGCCGGGGTCGCCGAACAACAGCGCGTCCGCGCCGGCCGTGGCGATTTCCCGCAGATAATCGGGCAGTTCGTCGGCCAGTTCGTTGGTCAGAACGGCCGTGGCGGCGACATACAGCCGGGCTCCCGCTTCATGCGTCATCCGCACGGCTTCCCGGATCGCGGCCGGATCAAAGCTGCCGGGCAGACGCAGGCCGAAGCGTTCCCCGCCGACCGCCACCGCGTTCGCGCCAGCACGCAGCACGCGATCCAATTCCTCGAGCGAGGCGGCCGTGACCTGAAGCTCCGGTTTATTCATGAGCAGCACCCGCTTTCCATTTTGTCAATTCTGCTTGCTGATCTCGATGTTCCTCAGATGCTCCTCGTATGTCTTCGCAAACAGATGCTCGCGCGACCCGTCTTTTTTGGTGACGTAAAACAAGTATTCGGACGGCTCGGGAGCAAGCGCCGCTTGAATCGCATCCAGCCCGGGGCTGCCGATCGGTCCCGGCGGAAGACCGTCAATGCGGTACGTGTTATAGGGGCTTTCGATCCGGGTATCCTTCTCGTAAAGGCGCTCCTTGGTTTCGCCGAGCGCGTATTGAACCGTCGCGTCGATCTCCAGCCGCATGCCCGAATCCAGCCGGTTGTAAATCACGCCGGCGATGAGAGGACGTTCGGCCGGCACGGCCGCCTCACGCTCCACCAAAGAAGCGATGGTCAGCAGCTGATGAAGCGTCAGCTTGCGCTCGGCAAGCTTGTCCTGCCAGCCGTCCAGCGTGTCCAGCTTCCGGACGGTTTCATCCGCCATGCGTTTGAGGATGTCTTCTCCGGTGCTGTCAAGCGGCAGTTCATATGTCTCGGGGAACAAGTAACCCTCCAACGGATACGTCAGATCGGGGTTGTCCGGCAAGCTCCCTTGCGGAAGCGATAAATCAAGCGCGGCCGGGTTCTTCGCCAGGCGAAGAAATTCCGCCTCGTCCAGAACGCCCTGCTCGTCCAGCCGGGCCGCCATCTGGGCGACCGTGAAGCCTTCCGGGATGGTGAATTTGAGCGTTTCGGCTCTCACCGTTTCCCCGCCGTTCAGCTTACCGATAACTTCGTCCAGCGTCAAGCCCGGCGCCATTTCGTAGCTGCCCGCCTGGAAACGGCTGCCTTCGTCGCGATAACGAAGGTAGCCCAGGAACACATATTTGTTGCGGATGATGCCGTTCTTTTCCAGTATATCGGCTACACCGGCGGTCCCGGTGCCTTCGGGAATGTCGAACGAAGCCGCGTTCCCGGTCTCGGGCGGCTGCAGCTGGTTCCAGACGTAAGCCGCTCCCGCCGCTCCAAGCAGAAGCAAAATCATAACAAGTCCTGTCAAAAAACGGACGAATTTTCGTCCCCGCGATTTCGGTTTCTTTGCCATGGTTCCTCCAAATTGAGCTTTCCCGGTTTCACTTCCTGCAAGGGCAAGGAACGGCTTTTCAGGATCATGCCTCCGGCCGCCCGCCGTTCGCAGGAAAAAAGAGCGGCGAACGCCGCTCTTTCTCAAAGTTCACCATTCGCGAGCCCCGGGAAAACAAGGCTAGTCTTCAAAAGCGGCGGACATCTCGTCGTACAGCTCCGCGATGTCCTCCCATTCCTCGTCGTCCTCCACGCTCTCCAGCTCCAGCGTTCCGTCTTCCTGCCTCAGAATGCGCAGCACGTCGACGGAATCGGTTTTCTTGAGCTCGGCATCCTGCACGACGGCGTAATACGAACCGCCGACGGTAAACTCCGCCAGCAGGGTATACGTAACGGAAGCGCCATCATCCGCTTCCAGTTCAATCTGATCGCCGCCAAACGCGTCCCGGATCAGGGAAACCGCGACGGCATCCTCTACGCGGTAAGCCATCAGCGTTCCTCTTCTTCCATCTCGGCGACCAGTGTGTTGAACGTTTCTTCGACGATGTTCCATTCTTCCTCGTCGTCGATCGTGTACAGCTTCAAGTCGTCTCCGTCTTCCTCAAAGCGGAAGGCGTAGACTTCCTCCGATTCCTCGTCCTCGGAATCGACCGGAACGACCATCATGTATTGACGATCGGAGCCGTCGACCTCGAACTTCATGATGACTTCGAACTCTTCTTCGTTGCCTTCCTCGTCCGGAATGTAAATGATCTCCGGTTCATCGGTGCCTTGCGCGGCTTCCAGGTCGGCATTCTGCAATTCGTCTTGTGCCATCGTGAACCTCACCTCTTTGTCTTAGAATCGAGAAAGCCTTGAAGAATGAACACGGCGGCCAGCTTGTCGACGACATCCTTGCGCTTCTTGCGGCTGACGTCCGCATCTATTAATGTACGATGCGCGGAAACCGTAGTCAATCGTTCATCCCATAAATGGACCGGCAGCTTTAGGTTATCCCGCAGCCAGTCCGCAAATTCCATGCTGAGCTCGCCGCGCGGTCCAATGCTTCCATTCATGTTCTTCGGCAGACCGACCACGATCTCCTGCACCTCAAACCGTTCTTTCAGCTCGCGCAGCCGGTCCAAATCCGCCTCTTTGCTTTTGCGGCGGATGGTTTCGATCCCCTGCGCGGTCCATCCCATCTCGTCGCTGACCGCTACCCCGATCGTCCGGTCGCCGTAATCAAGCCCCATGATCCGCATGGACGCTTATTTCTCCTTGCTCAGGTAGGAACGGACCAGTTCCTCAATCAGTTCGTCCCGCTCGCGTTTGCGAATCAGGCTGCGCGCGTTGTTGTGACGCGGAATGTAGGCCGGATCGCCGGACAGCAAGTAGCCGACGATTTGGTTGATCGGGTTGTAGCCTTTCTCTTGAAGCGCATCGTAAACCGAAAGCAGCACCTCCCGGGGCGACGTTTCGATCGCGTCCGCTTTGACATCGAACTTCATCGTTTTATCCATGGAACCCATCACCGGCACCTCCCGGAAATAGACTGTAGTCTATATTAAAACATATATTCTCGGCTTAACCGGAAAATCCTCTCCAAATTGGGAAATTGTCCGCCAATTTAGGGGATTTCCGGTTCGGGCCTCAAGCTTGGGCTGCTACGGTTTCTTCCGCCTTGCGCAGAGCGTCCGCCAGCTTGGAGGCATCCTTCCCTCCGGCTTGCGCCATGTCCGGCCGGCCGCCGCCCCCGCCGCCGCATACCGCGGCCGCTTCTTTAATTATCTTGCCGGCGTGGAAGCCTTTGGCGACCAAATCGGGTGTCACAGCGGCCACCAGGTTCACCTTGTCGCCGCTGCCGGCGCCAAGCACGATGATACCCGAAGGCAATTTCGTTTTCAACTGGTCAACCGCCGAGCGGAGGGCATCCATATCCGGCGCGTCGACCTGCTCGGCCAGCACCGGAATTCCGGCGATCGTCTTCACGCGGTCGACCAGGCCGCCGGCTTCGGCGTTCATCAGCTTGCTCTTCAGCGAGTCGTTTTCGCGGCCAAGCTCGCGCAGCTGGGCTTGCAGGCCTTCGACGCGCTTCGGCACGTCCGGCACGTTCGTTTTCAGCAGGCCGGCGGCCTGCTCCAGAAGGCCGAGCTGCTCCTCTACGTAAGCATAGGCGTGGCGGCCGGTCACCGCTTCGATCCGGCGGACGCCGGAGCCGATGCCGCTTTCGCTGACGATCTTGAACAGCCCGATCTCGGACGTGGCGCCGACGTGGCAGCCGCCGCAGAGCTCGATGCTGTAATCGCCTACGCGCACGACGCGCACCACGTCGCCGTATTTTTCGCCGAACAGCGCCATCGCGCCCATCGCCTTGGCCTCTTCAATCGGCTTCTGCACGATGACCAGCTCGGTGTTCAGCCACACCTGCCGGTTGACGCGCGCTTCGATATCCTTCAGTTCCTCGGCGCTGACGCCGCCGAAGTGGGAGAAGTCGAAGCGCAGCCGTTCCGGCGTTACCAGCGAGCCCGCCTGGTTGACGTGCCCGCCGAGCACTTCCTTCAGCGCTTTGTGCAGCAAATGCGTCGCCGTGTGGTTTTTGACCGTATCCGTGCGAAGCGCGCGGTCCAGCTCTGCGACTACCTTGTCGCCGCGGCGAAGCGTGCCGCTTTCCACCGCCACGGTCATGACGTTCTGGCCGTTCGGAGCCTTCGTCACGTCTTTGACGAACGCCTTGACCGTTTCGTTTTCAATCCGGCCGCGGTCGCTGACCTGCCCGCCGCTTTCCGCATAGAACGGGGTCTGGTCGAGAATGACGGCGCACTCCTCGCCCGCTCCCACCATATCCACCATTTGATTCTGATGCACGACCGCCAGTACCTTGGCCTGCGTGATCCATTCCGTATACCCGACAAACTCCGATTTTTCCGTGAAGTCCGCCAGCGGGCCGCCTTGAACCTTCATGCTTTCCGTCTGCTGGCGGGCCGACTGGGCGCGCTTGCGCTGCTCGTCCATCGCCTGGTCAAATCCTTCGCGGTCCACGGAAAGGCCGTGCTCGGAAGCGAAGTCTTCGGTCAGGTCGAACGGGAAGCCGTAGGTATCGTACAGCTTGAAGGCGTCCGCTCCGGACAGTGTCTTCCCGCCGTTCGCCAGTGCAGCTTCGGCAAGACCGGCGAGAATCGCCAGACCGTCGCTCAGCGTCTCGTGGAACCGCTCCTCTTCGTTGCGGATCACCTTGGCGATGAATTCCTTCTTGTCAACCACCTCGGGGTAGTAGACGCCCATGATGTCGCCGACGGTGCCGACCAGCTGATACAGGAACGGCTTGTCCATGCCGAGCAGCTTGCCGTAGCGCACCGCGCGGCGGAGCAGACGGCGGATGACGTAGCCCCGGCCTTCATTGGAGGGCAGCACGCCGTCGCCGACCGCGAAGGAAACGGAACGGATGTGGTCCGCAATAACCTTGAGCGCCACATCGGTCTCCTCGTTCGCCTTGTAGGTCACGCCGGCGATCTGGCAGGTTTCGGCGATGATCGGAGCGAACAGGTCCGTGTCGAAGTTCGAATCGACGTCCTGGAGAATGGACGCAAACCGCTCCAGCCCGGCCCCGGTATCGATGTTTTTGTTCGGGAGCGGCGTATAGCTGCCGTCCTTGTTGTGGTTGAACTGTGAGAAAACGAGGTTCCACACTTCCAGAAAACGCTCGTTTTCGCCGCCCGGCCAGCATTCGGGATCGTTCAGATCGCCGTACTTGTCGCCGCGGTCGTAGAAAATTTCCGTACAGGGGCCGCACGGGCCTTCTCCGATGTCCCAGAAATTATCCTTGTCCAGCTTGTAAATGCGCTCCTCCGGAATGCCGATCTTCTTGTTCCAGATTTCGAACGCTTCGTCGTCTTCCTTGTAGACCGTAACGGAGAGCCGCTCCGGCGCAAAGCCGATCCATTCCTTGCCGGTCAGAAATTCCCACGCCCAGGTGATCGTCTCTTCCTTGAAGTAATCCCCGATCGAAAAGTTGCCCAGCATCTCGAAGAACGTATGGTGGCGGCGGGTTTTGCCGACGTTTTCGATGTCGTTCGTGCGGATGCATTTCTGCGCGTTGGCGATGCGCGGGTTTTCCGGCTTCGTCCGGCCGTCGAAATACGGCTTCAGCGGCGCCATCCCGGCGTTAATCCACAAAAGCGACGGATCGTTGTGCGGCACGAGCGGAGCGCTCGGCTCGATGCGGTGTCCTTTGCTGGCGAAGAAATCCAGCCACTTCTGACGAATTTCACTAGCTTTCATAACGTAAGACCCTCCCAAAATGTTTCATGCTTTGCCAAACAAAAAAGCCCCTGCGCATGCAGGGACGATCGTGTCGCGGTACCACCCTGGCTACTGCGGGCCCTCTCCCCGCTATAGCGGGAAAACGAAGCGTGCAGTCACCTTAAACGGACGGTAACGGGTCCAGCCGGCGGTTGTCAACCGCACTCCGAAAGCGGCACGATCGCGCTTGGTCCGAGAAGCCCTTGCAGCCGGTGATCAAAGCGCATTCCGCCGGACACTCGCCCAAAGGACGGGTTTCCGATACGGGGACTGCGCGTTTCCGCTGATCGCCGGGGCTTCCTCTCTGCCGGTCAGACTGCGAACGCATGGTTTTCGTCAACGTTTTAACCAATTATAAACAGCGCTTCGGGCCTTTGTCAACGCTCGCCCGGTCATCCGGGCGGATGCCGCCGGTCAGTTCGGAAGCGGCTCGTGTCCGTCCTTGAGCAGGAAAGAATAGCTGGACTGGACGTATTCCAGAACCTTGTCCGCGATGATCCGGTGTCCTTCCCGGTTCGGGTGGATGCCGTCCACGCAAAGGTACTGGGTGAAGTCCGGGTTTTGCAAAAAGGCGCCGCGGATGTCGATCCATTTGGTCCGCGTCTCCTGGGCCACTTTGATCACCATGGAGTTGTACCGCTCCTGCCACCAGTAAATCTTGGTGGCGTTTCCGAGCCATTTGAGGATGTTGGTTTCGGCGAGCGGGTTGTTCCGGCATACCCATTTCAAATAGTTCTCCGCGTTCAGCGGCGGCAGCGTCATCAGGACGGGAATGATCCGCCGGCTCTTGAGGAAATGGATCGTGTCCTTCAGCTTCGCTTCGAATTCGTGAAAGTCCGTCTTCGGGCTGTGCTCGTCGTCCGGGTTGTCCGCGATCTCGTTCCAGTTGAAGTCGCAGTCGTTCCCTCCGTATTCGATCACCACAATGTCCGGCGTATCGGCCTGCACATCGTTCTTCAGCCGGCTGATTCCTTTGGTCAGGGTATTGCCGAAGCGGGCCGTGTTGCGGATGATGCCTTTCAGCTTGTTCTGCAGGATAGAGACGTAATTCTCCTCCAGCACCACGTATTTTCCCTTCTCCTCGTCGAAAATGACACCCTTGGAAATGGAATCCCCGGTAACGAGCAGCTTGTAATTTCTTCGGATATCGTCTATAGTCATAGGTTTACACCCCGGGCCTTTAGTTTCTCTATTCAGTATAGGCAGAGCCGCCCGCAAAGTCAATTTTTCCGCATGCCGAAAGAGACCTTTCCCGTCAGGCCGACTTGCGCCTGATGTAATACTGGAGGATGTACTGAACCAGCACCTTCAATACCGCGTAAAACGGCACCGCCATGATCATCCCGAGCACGCCCCCGATCTCTCCCCCGGCCAGAACAACCAGAATAATGGTAAGCGGATGCATGTGCAGCGTCCGGCCGACGACCTGCGGCGAAATGACGTTTCCCTCCAGAAGCTGCACGATCCAGTTGACCAGGATGACGTAGAGCACCATTTTCCAGGAGATGGTGAGGGCGAACAGCAGCGCCGGCGCCGCTCCGAAATAAGGACCGAGGTACGGGATAATGTTCGTGAGCGACACGACGGAGGCAAAAAGGAGCGGATACGGCAGGCCGATCAGCCAGTACCCCGCCCAGGACATAATCCCGACGATGAGACAGACCAGAAACTGTCCCCGCACGTAATTCCCGAGCGCATCGTCAACCTCCGTCAGCAGCCGGACCGCGTGGCGGCGGTGCCGTTTCGGAATAAACGACAGCAGCCCGCGCTGGATGCCCTGAAAATCACGCAAAATGTAATAGGCGAGGAACGGGATGATAAAGCCGAGAAACACCGTGTTGAGCGTAGTGCCGATACGGTCGATGTAGCGGGAGATGGCGCTGGAGATGCCTGCCTCCAGCTTGTCCAGAGAGCGGGTGATGCCCAGGCGGACGCTTTCCGGAACGTAGCGGCTGTCGTTAAAGTTCGCCAGGAAGGCTTGCGCGCGAGCGGTGAACTGCGGCAAATGCTCGTTCAGCTCGGTGAGCTGCCGGATGAACATCGGGATCAGGTTGACCAGAATCACGGCGAGGGAGGCGAGGAATACCGCGTAAATCAGCAGAATCGCCACTCCCCGCGGCACCTTCCGCTCGCCGAGCAGGTTGACGATGGGGTTCAGCACGTAGGAGATGATCATGGCGATAAAAAAAGGCGCGAGCACCGCGCTCGCCAGCCCGTAAGCATTCAGCAGCAAGGGCTTGACCAGCAGCAGCATGCGCACGACCAAAAGCGCAAGGAGCGACAGCGTCAGTCCCTTGAACCAGCGGTTATTAAAAAAGGATTCCACACCATACACCTCCGGAAGGACTTGCCTTCTTCAGTATATGTGGAATCCCGGAGCTCTAATCCCCTTCGCGCCTTCCAAACGGGAAAAAGCCGGAAATGCGCGTTCCCGGCCGGCCGCGTGGAGCGTTGTTCCCGAAAAAGTCAGTTCGCCTGCATCTGCGACAAATGCGGAATCATGGGGACATCCTCGAAAAACAGGTCGTCAAGCGAACTAAGCGTCCCATCTTCCTCCACTTGAAAAACGGACATTTTCTCTCCGTTTACGGTCAGCTCAATAAAGCAGCCCCAGCAGTAGAATTGATGGGAGCCGATTTTTCCGATATCTTTGGAGTTGCAGTTTGGACAACGCATCCATTTATCACCCTATCTCCTCGTTAGTAAGCGGTCTTACCTCCAGGCGGCTATGTATCGGCACGATGACAGCGTCTTCACCGAGGGTAGCCTCTTCCGGAAATGGAAGCCACTTGCGCCCTTCCGTTAAATCGGAAAGGAAGCCTTCCGACATTTCGAAACCTACTATTCTTTTATCCACTTTTTCCTCCATGTAAACATCTTCGAGCACCCCGATTTCTTGTCCATTTCTTGTCAGCACCGGCAGGCCGACGATTTTGGGGTCCCGCAGCAGATAAAAGGCGTCCGAAATCTCGGGGCATTCCGCGATGACGTCCTCCCGGTCCACGGTGACGGCGTCCTCCCCGGCGGAAACGACCTTGTCCCATACGACCGCCCGGGGGGCGGTAAACCAGGTTCTCGTTTCCAGCAGCAGGCAGTTCACCCGCCACCCGGAATCGAACATGATGTCCTTGACCTGGCCGATCCGGCGTCCGGTGGAAAGCTCGATCACCGGCAAGCCGACGATATCGCGCGCTTTGCGCATCCCTGATCCCGCCTCGTTTCGTTTTGCGCCGCCCGGGTTTGCTTTGCGCCGCGCGGCGGCGCTTCTAGTATTTACAAAACGGCGGGCCGGCTATGCGGAGCGCCCGGCAGGTTCCCCTTACTTACGGATTCGGGCGGCGGCGGTTGCAACGATCTCGGCGGCGCGGAGCATCTCCTCCCGGGTGTTTCCGGCGCCGAGGCTGAACCGGACCGAGGAGCGGATGCAGCCCGCGTCCAGGCCCATGGCCTCCAGTACGTGGGAGGGCTGAAGCGAACCGGAGGTGCAGGCGGAGCCGCTGGCGGCGGCGACGCCCGCCAGGTCCAGGTTCATCAGCAGCGTCTCCGCCGGAACGTCGGGAAAGGCAAGATTGAGGATATGCGGGAGCCGTTGCGCTTCATCGCCGTTTACGACAGGCTTCGCCGCGGCCGGCAGCCCGTCGCGGAGCGCGTCAAGCAGCACGCCGCGCAGCGTTTCCAGCTCGCTTCGTCGTTCCTCCATCGAAGCGGCGGCCAGCCGGACCGCTTCCGCAAAACCGACGGCGCCCGGCACGTTTTCCGTCCCGGCCCGGCGGTTTCGCTCCTGGGTCCCGCCGAAAAGCTGGGCTTTCAGGCGGACGCGGTCGGCGGCGTAAAGGGCGCCCATGCCTTTCGGGCCGCGTATTTTATGCGACGACAGGCTTAACAGATCGATGGGCAGCCGCTTTAAGTCGATGGGCAGCGAACCAAAGGCTTGTACGGCGTCCGAGTGAAAAAGGACCCCCGCTTCCCGGGCGACCGCCCCGATCTCGGCCACGGGCTGCAGCGTGCCGGTCTCGTTGTTGGCGAACATGACGGAAATGAGGAACGTATCCGGGCGCAGGGCGGCCTTTACGTCATCGGGCGAAACGCGCCCTTTGGCATCCACCGGCAGATAGGTTACTTCCACGCCCATCTCCTCCAGCCGTTCGCAGGCGTGGAGCACGGCGTGATGCTCGATCCGGCTCGTGATGAGATGCCCCTTGTAGCCTCCCGCCGCGGCAAGGCCAAAAAGCGCCAGATTATCGCTTTCGGTGCCGCCCGAAGTAAAGATGATCTGCCGGCCCGATACGTTCAAGGCCCGGCCGATCCCGTCCCTGGCGCGCGTGACCGCGGCCAGCGCCTCGCGCCCGAAGGAATGGATGCTCGAGGGGTTGCCGTACGCCTCCGACAGATAGGGAAGCATGGCTTTCAAGACATCGGGGTGCATCGGCGTCGCCGCCGCATGGTCCAAATAAATCCGGTTCATGTCGAACCTCCTCCAAAAAATCGGACAAAAAAACGGGCCGCACTCTCGCTGCGGGGAAGCTGCTTCGTCCCCGCCCCGACGGCTGTCCGTTTTTCGGCCAAGCATGGTGAATGGCGTTCCGGGTTAGTTCCGGGCTAAATGTAGAACATATAATTGCCTATATCTACAGGATTGTAGCAGAGTCAAGATTAACCCGCAATACTACTGGTTTTTTTTGATTTCATACCTACAAGTATCTACATTAATAAACAACGAAATACAATAAAAAATGTGGGGAAGGCGTGGGTATCAAAAAAGAGCAGGAAGGACCGAACGCCTTTCTGCTCTTTTTACTTTATCAACGGCTGCTCCTGTAAGCCGTTAAGCCCCGACGATCCCGATCGGTCGTCGTGGACAGCTCCGCATAGGTCGGCATCCGCCGGTATTTCGTGAAATAGTTGTACACGATCCGAAGCAATTTTCGTTCAAAATCCGTGAGCATTAAAACCGTGCCCCCGTGACTTCCCCGAAATCCACCCATTCAAAACCCTCGTCAAATTCGATTTTTACCCGCCGTAAGTGCGGATCTATATACGCCACGATCCCGGTAAGCTGCCGGATCTCATACTCGGTCCAGATGCCCAGTGTAATCGGCACCACGTCCGCGCGGGCCACCCGGATCATGCCGTCGATCTCGTCGATCTCCTCTGGCGCGAGTATCGTTGACTTTATTATATGCGAACAAAAGTTCGTTTATCAAGAAAAATACTCAAAAGTATCACAACACGGAATGCACGTTCCCTTATAATCCAGACCGATAGAGAGTATAATATTCCTAATATTCCCTACTACGGAGAAGATTATGGAGCAATCTGATATCTTTAATGTTTATATCGATGAAGCCGGCGATGAAGGTTTTGCAGTTAAAGAAGAAAAGTGGGTAAGTTCCGAATGGTTTATAATCGGAGCGCTTATTG
Source organism: Gorillibacterium sp. sgz306347 (assembly GCF_059735245.1). Lineage (NCBI taxonomy): Bacteria > Bacillati > Bacillota > Bacilli > Caryophanales > Paenibacillaceae > Gorillibacterium > Gorillibacterium sp. sgz306347. Next base: position 66,849 of record NZ_JCAPET010000003.1, on the reverse strand, counting down.
TGCGCAAATCAAATGATTTGCAGCTTTCAAGATGTGTAGACACAATTAAAGCGCATTTCAAATTTGAAAAATGTCGTCAAAAACCCCTCCATTTTGTTGATATGCCACACGACAGAAAGAAATATGTCATCAGCTGTTTGGTGTCAACTGGGTTGTTTCGATGCTGTTATGTTGCAGTAAATAAAAAAAGAATGCAGAAACCAGAAACTTTCAAAGCGCATAAAGGATTTCTTTACAATTATTACACTAGGTATCTTTTGGAGCGCGTTTCTTGGCTCGTTGATAGTAAAGGGCATAGCAAGGCGAACTTAATCTTCGAAAACAGGAGTAGCACCTCTTTTGAAGAGTTAGAGCGTTACATTAAACAAATTGAAAAGGACAGAACTGTTCAAATTCGCAAGAACACAATTCTCAATACCCAAGCTCTAAATAAAAGCCAAAGCAAAAATCTGCAACTAGCCGACGCCATAACAAGTTCACTCTTTAAGGCACTCGAGAAGAATAGTTTTGGATTGTACGAAGAGAGTTACATTCTGCAGTTAAAATCGCATGTATATAACGTTGCTAACAACTATCATTCATATGGAATGAAGTTTTACCCGATGAATTCTAACGATGATGAAATTATTTTAGAGTACCCTTGGCTAGAGCTGTTTACAAAGCCCAAGGTCATGGTATAATATGGATAGAGCAGGCGTGCGCGAGGCAAAAACAAGGTCGTTTGATAACGGCAGCGTCAATTGGACGTGGGATCCTTGTTCTCGGAGTCTGTTTCTTTCTTTATTAATAAAGCCCCCAATTTTGCCTTGTTGGCAAGTGGGGGCTTTCATTATTAAGCCGTCAAAATCGGTTCAGACTTTTTAATGGCATTGTACTCCAACCGGATTTCGAGTGCGGTAGAACAGCGTCAGCACCGCGATAGTCGCGGATATTCGCCGCAAGCTAACCCGTCCGGGCGAGCTTTTGCATAAACTCTTCACCCACTCCCAACATCATGGTAATATTAGCCATAGGGAGGTGACGATTTGATAATCCTGATGATTGTGTGTTTTGTGCTGTTAGTAGTCTTTTTATGGCTGATGATAAGAACTGCCATCAAGAAAAAACCATACGCTATTCACTTCGCCGGATTGATGCTCAGTTTTGTGGGGGTCATAATTGGGTTGGTCATGACAATTTCGGAAGATACGCCGTCTGGCACGGACTACCTGAGATATTTAGAAAATAAAAATGCCCCCATTACTGAAACTTCATCCGTAACTGTATCGGCAGAGGAATTTCGGCTGATTAAAAATGGAATGTCATATAACCAAGTAAAAAAAATAATTGGTGGGGCGGGAGAACTTATTTCGGAAGCTGGCGACCCCGACACCGATTCCCACTCGGTGATTTACTCTTATCAAGGAGTCGGAGATCCTGGGGCAAACGCTACCTTCTTATTCCAGGGTGGAGCATTGGATAGTAAATCTCAATTTGGGCTTGAATGACCCGGATGGAATTGAACTATACCGAACGGCCCGCGAAAAGCAAAAAAACGCCTCGACCGCCGAATAGGCAGCGAGGCGTTTTGCTTGGCGAATAAGGCCCCACACGCCTATTTGGTGTGTGGGGTTGTCTGGCATCGTCTGATGTAGAAGTTTTATTTGCAGGGGGACATTTTAAGAGCAGAAAGATCTTTTTCGGCACGCACAATACTTTGCCACAAAATTTTAATGAGCTCTTCTTTGGGTTTTTTCATAAGTTCATCTTTCACAAGAAATCATCCTCTCTTAAAGGCCTAGAGATCTTACATTATCTGCTTTGTCCCCTAGTTGTAAAATCATTGCTTCGGCACTTTTCTTTTGTTTCTCAAGTTCATTTTTCTTTAACCTTGCAGACCACTTTTCATACATTTCAATTAGGTTGACAAAAAATTCACCAGATGAACGGTAAAAGGCAATCACTACGAGCTCTCTTTCAAATATCCCGCAAAAACTTTTACCCACTGGCGTAAACATCGTATCATCATCTGTTACGCCTTTTAGGACTGCTACGCTTAGATATTCCATCTTATTCAAAACATAAAGAACTTGTGATTCCACTTTTATTATCATCTCGGCAAGCTGTTCTTTTGATAGCTCGTCGCTGGTGACTGTATAATTTCGAAAATATAGTTTACTATCTGTCACGGGTTCTTTGATCTCTCTTGCTAAAGCCTCTCGATATTGATTGTAAGCTGGTAAAATTTCTGAGGCGTAGATATCGAGGAATTTCAATGAGTTCTCTACAGCTGCACGCTCAGACTTTTCCTTCATGTCCTTCTTTAAAAGGCGGACCTGTGAAATAGTTACCCACAAACCAATGCCCAATGCAACACCAGCTACATCATTCAGAAAAGAAAATGTTTCTTTTAGCCAGTCGAACATATTACAAGAAATCTCCCCCTCCGTATATAGATAATTCGCCAAGAGGAGGGTAATTCCTTTTTATCCCATTAACTTTTTTTGCACTTCTTAATTTTATGTAATCATAAGTTAATTCTTACCTATTTACAAATAAATAAACGCCCCACTATCCTATTCGATTGGCGGGGCGCTTTGCATTGTACGGAGTTAAGACTCTGCCGCCGTTTCCGGTGAAAGGATCGGAGCTGGCTTTTTGACGGCGTTATGATCGAGGACCGCTTTTTCCACGGCCGCCTGAATCTCAGCCGCCGAAAACTTGATCCCCAGTTTGCCAAGCCCTGCGGAGACATACCCCAGAGCTGCTTGCAGTTTGTCCGGCCCTCGTCCGTCCTGATAGGTTGCCTCCGCCAGTGCCATGCCCTCGGCTGCTAACCGGTGCAGGATAACCCGCAGTTCGGCAGTCGTTCGCCGTTCAAGCCAGGTCATAACCTTTGCCCGGAGCTGGGCAACAATCGTCAGGATAACGGCCGTCAGTGCCCCCAGGAGCGCCGTCACGATAGCCGATAAATACGGCTGCGCTGCGTCGATAATGGTTTGCATAGTTATTTCCCCTCCCTCTCTTTTTCAAGCTTATCCAGCACGGTCAAAATACGCGCCAGATCCCGCGATACATTTTTATCCGTCAGGTACGTACCGTACCGCTCCATAGCCGGTGCCGCCCATTCAGGTGCGGGCTTTTCACGCAGCTGCTCCTTCAGAGCCTCGATTTGTTCGCTCTGTTCGGATACCATCCCCGCCAAAGCAACCGCCGTCTTTTGCAGCTCCGTGGCCGTCCGCTCCAGCTCCTCCATGCGCCGTTTTTCTTCCGCAGTCATCGGCTCCTCCTCCTTGTCCGGCAGCTCCTCCGCTGCGTCGTATCGGTATAGGTTGTGCGCGTCCATAATAGCGATCAACTTGTTAGCGTAGCCTGGATCAGTCGCATAACCGGCCTTGGCGATCTCCCGCGCCGCCGTCCGGCCGTCCGCCCCGAGGACTTTATGATAGAGCTTCCGGTCCCAGCTCACGCCGCCGGTGATCAGCGCGGAGTGGTCTGCGACCGACTCGCCCCAATCGCCATAGGCCCGGAACGGCGCATCCACCGTAACCCACTTGCCGCCGACATGCTCACGCGTCTGCATGGTCACGCTGCCAGCCGGTCCTTTGCCTTTGATGCCAAACAGATTGTTTGCCTTGACGGTCAGCCCGCTATTACCGTTGGCCGACTCCAGGCAACCCTGGGCGATGGTCAAGCTTGCCGGGATGCGCGTGCGCCGCATGTCAGCGACCGCATATGGGGCCAGCTTGGCGATAAACTGCTCGCGTGTGTATGGCATCAGACTCCACCCTCCCGCTTGATGCTCTGCTCATCCGATTTTGCGGGGTTATTCCCCCGCTTGTCCTCGGCCAATTGGGCCAGAAAGTCCCGCAGCCCTGGAGGCAGATAGACGCCGAGGACGCCGAGATTTTCGACGATTGACAACCCTTCGCGCCCGGCATAAAAGTAAATCGCGGCAGTTCGAAAAATCGGATCTCCCGGTTGAATCCAGTTGTCAACGAGTGCAGAGAGCCCGATAATCACCAGCACGGTGATTTTCCGGATGCCCCCCCAAAACATGACGTCCGAGTTAACGGTCTTGGACTTGATAGCCCCAAGAAATCCCGTCAGGTAGTCAAATGTCATAGCTACAACGAGAAACTTCAGCGGGCCGTCCCAGCCGCCCAAATGGCCTGTTACTGTCGCAAACACCCCGGCGAGAGATATAGAACCGCCAACCCCCATTTCTCGCCACCCGGAACCCACTGCCGCTGTGTGGATGACCGTAAGAAATTGTTTAATATGCGCAAACGTAGTCGCCACCCCCCCGTTAAATAAAATAGCCCTCGACTGTAGCGCCAAGGGCCTTGGATCAGTTGCTCGGGGTGATTAAGCCCAAGCTACCCAAAGCTTGGATAAGTGCATTAAGCTTCGTCTGGACATCGCTCGCGCCTGCGTAATACACCGTCTGCTTGGTGCGTGGAGCCGTACCATAAAACCCGATGCTGCCGCCACCAACTCCGATTCGTGTATTGACCCCTTGGAGGTTGGTTTCACCCGTCACCTGGAGGCTGGCCGCCTTAACCAGACCGGTTGATGTAAGCGTGTTGACGTTTGAAGCTCCGTCGACCTTCAGACCGCCCAACGTCCCAAGGCCACTGACGGTGATCGCGGCGAAAATGGAGCCGTCCCCCTCACCACTTGGAGCGACGTTGTGATTGACTTTGCCAAGGATGATGTACGTGCCGGAGACAGCGGCCAATAGCACGCGATCGCCAATCTGAGGCTGATAGCTGGCGATGTAGGAATATTGCTTAGCCGACGCCTCCGACTCTCCATCAAAAGTAATCTTCGCCGTCCCGTTGGTATGCAGAGCGGCCACAACAGCCAGCCGGAACTCCGATCCTTCCGGAGCAGTCGCCAGCGATTGAAGCAACTCGTCTGGAGTAGGGATACTCATATATGAATCACCCTCCTGCAAGTGTGTGTCATGCGGCCTCCCGGCGTGAGCTCCATCGACCAACTGGTTTCTAAGTACTTATCCCCAACGGCTAGTTCCTGGTGCTCGACAAAGAGCATATCCAAGTGGCTATGGTGCGGCATGATCGCCGTGCTGAAGACTAGCTTGCCGTAAATTTGACTGCCCTCGTAGGCAATGCGCTTGGTATAAGCGTCAAGCGTCGCCTGATTCAGCACGTCGTCAACTTGACGAAAATCGACTATCGTCCGGTTGCGGTTGACGGTGCTTGTGACGGATGTAATCAGGTCGTTGGTGTACCGGCTGACGATCGGGCTTTTTTCCGGATTACTGGCGACGATCACCCATTTATTCGGGACAGCGAAAAGGTCAAGCTCCTCCTGCGCTCCCGAATGCATCACGGATAATTCGTCGTCCCGGTAACTGTATTCCGCTTCCCGATCCGTCGGAAGGATGTAAGGCGCGGCCACAAAGTAACCCGCCTCGTCCACCCATAGAGACGTGTAATTGATCTCCGTCAGGAGTTGATTGGCCGCCTCCAGCTTAGTCGTCCCGATCTCGAAGTCTCGATCCGTTCCGAGTGCGCCGCCGTGGCTTACCAGATTGGCCTTGCTGATCCCAGCCGAGTAAAGGATACCTTTAACGGCGTCCGTATATGTCGTGCCCGCCGGGATACGGTAACGGTCAGCGAATCTGTCCTCCCGAAGGATCAGGCTTGCGTCATATGCCTCGATGTTACGAGTTATCCCCGTCCCGGTACTCTGCCGAACGGGAGAAGATAGCAAAAATACGCCGAGCGGCCACTCGGCGTATCCATCGTCCGGCATGCGCAGCAAAAAAACCGGACGTATCCGGTCATTAAGCCAGTCGATATTGTTGGCGTCGGCATCCTCTACAACAAATTGAGCGGTCCGTTTGATCTCATCCTGAGACGCCATAGAGACTTGCCCGGACGTCCCGCCAGACAGTTCGCCGATCTTGACGTCATATCGACTCAGAAGGTCGTACCGGACCTTTATTTCCCGCGTCCCATCTCTCGCGTGAAGCCGGTCAATTATCGCTTCCTGGTCGTAACCGGAGACTGCAAGGTTGAGCATTACAATGCCACCTCCTCGTTATAATCCACTTGCGTCAGAACAAAGGATACGCTGTAACCGAGTAGCTTCCCGATACGCTCCTCCTTGTATGCCAGCCCGCTCATCATGGCCCAAAAACGGACGCCGCGAGGGTTGCGATACAATAACGGCCGCCGCCGATCGTGCATGGTGATCAACCGTTCGATTTTGTCGTCCGACATAAAGCAAGCGAGCTGAACGCTGTGTTCCATGTGCTCGGACATCTCGATAACTGGGTATGAGCGGCCGACAAAGTTGATAGATTTCCCGGACGACGTGCGGTTAAATTCTTTCGGCGGTCTGGTGCTCAGGCTTCGTCTCAGTTCAATAGTTTCATTGCCTTGGGTTAGTGCACCATTCGTGAGCGTTGTCGTTGCGGTCACTATATCGCTGTCAACGTAGGTATCAGCTGAAGACACCACGCGGACATAATATTCGGAGGATTGACCACTTCTGAGCGTGGAATCAACGAACAACCCGGTACCATTTTTTGCGATCGGCAAAAAAGCTCCGCCTGACGATCTATAAAGAACAAAATCTCGTATCGTGTATGGCTGGATTTGGTATTGCAAGCGATAAGGTGTCCATCTAAAACCCATTGTATTTGTGGGGACCGTCCAAACGCCTGTGTAAGTTATTACCGGGCCGACCGATGTAGAGAGACCATCGAGGGCGCCATCGCCTATCCAGCGCCGCATCCAACCTTTTGTGCCTGTCCCATTGTAAGGAATAATCTGAGATGCCCATAGGTCGGCATTCACCATAACCCACCCATAAAAATACGCTTTGATCTCGTCAAAGGTTGGCGTGTAGCTCGGCCCCCATCCACTATCCGCATTGGGAATCCCAATATATAGATTGGCATTATAAGCAGGTTGATCTGCGTCAAAGATTTCATCAGGACCTGTTGCGCCGGCTGTTGTTTTATGCGATAGAGGTACACCATTGTATTTTGTTGCCCCTTTAGTGCCTGGCATAACGTTAGGCATTAACCCCAAGACTCGCACAACGCAATGGGTCGATAACCGTTGGTGAACCTCCCACGCTAATTCTCCGGTCAATAACAAACTAACCATTTCCGCTTGAGGGGGCGCTGTCCCGGTTGCTAGTATTGATGGTCCGTAGTCACCATCGCTCAGTAGTATGTTTGGCTTCCCTGGTTTTTTGGTTGAAACAATAAACGTTGTGCTCCCCCATGAAGACCATAGATCATACTGGTTTTTGATCCTGACGCGAGCCTCGTAACCGCCCTCTCCCAGGAAAGCTGCGACCTTGTGCAGTCTCGCGGAAACCCCCGGCTGGATTCCAGAGTCATAGACCACATTCCCCGCGTTATCAGCGACTTGTAGCTGATAAACCTGTTGATCGGTTGCAGACCATCCAATCACAGGACGAGCCGTGTAAGGGGATGCGGAGTTTACCAATGGCGTCGCCGGAGCTCCGATTGCATAAAAGGTGGATATGCTGCTGTACGGGCTGGTCTCATTGTATTCGTTGATCGTCTGGACACGCCAATAGATCGTCCCCGACGGAAAAAAGTTAGCAGGCGCATCATGAAAGGTGTTGGCCGATGTGACGTTGATCGTCGACCAAGAAACCCCGTTTGTAGACCATTGCAGATTGAACCCCTTTTGCATCCCACCAACCGAACTGTTGTAGACCCAAGAGAGACGGATGACACCGGAGTTGTTTTTGTACGCCCCGATAGGATCGAGCGGCGTCGGGGCGTCTGGGGGCACGTCAGAGTACGTAACCGTGAGGATCGGAGGGTTGCTTCCGTGCTCCCTAGACTTGATTCGGATCTCCTTCGCGTGACCTGGACTCTGTGGCGTGTCTTTCGGGCTTATCGAGATCCAATGAGCCCCTGCTGAAGCTTGTACAGAGGAGGCGGGAACAATCAATTCGAAATACCCGCTCTGCCCCGAAGATATGGTGTTGGAATAGGCAATTAACGCATACGATGCCCATGTTCCGGATGCATCGATTTCCGTTTCAATCTTTCCGTCGAGTTCGGGATGCACTCCGTCGCCAACAATGTCCATACCCGCGTCTATTGCGTTTGTTGTGAAGATGCCTAGGACGACTCTGTCAATCCTCTTGCGGGCCGGAATGGAACTGTTGTCAAACAAAAACAGAGGGATGAGACGAGGGGCTTGAGACGTCTGGATGTCACCTGTAGGGCCGTAGGAAGCAAGTTTAAGTTCAGTCGCCCCGCCGTATTTGGCATTCGGGGCATTTCTATCAATGTATGTGTCGCCCAAACAAGGAAGCGTGATCGTATATTGTGCCATCGTTTCACCCCCTCGATCTTGATCGCTGCCGCAACCCCTCGAACAACCTGACCACGTCGGCCTGCTTTTGCAGATCGTCGGCGTGAACGTTAACCGTGATAAACTGATTGACGGCGGCCGTTGAAGCCTCCGCTTGCTGCAGCATCCGCATGCTCTGAGGATAACTGTACACCCGTGACCCTCTTGGCAAATCAACAAGCTCAGGCCCTTCTTCTCCTACCCACGTAAGCCCGCCGCGCCAGTTATTGGTTCCTTTGGCGTTGCGGCCAACTTGCGAGCCGGCCCCATTGACAGCTGAGTTCATATTTCCCACGCTGGTTCCGATGTTTGACATAGCCCGGTCCAACTCTCCCGTTTTGCCAATAATGACAGCTATAATGACCCCGAGGGCGATTAAGGCGGCGGTCACGCCCATGATGATCATTTTCGTTTTAGTGGCGGGATTTGCCACATCAGTCATCATTCCTTTTAAATCTTTGAAGCCAGTTGTAGCCGCCGATATCGCTTTGAACACGGTGGCAAACATCAATGCCATGGACCCTACAACCGCAACGGTTGTAATGACACTGGGCGGAACTTTGGATAGAACTTCAAAAAGCGATGTCATTAACGGCAATAGGGCTAATGCCAAAGTATTTCTCGTAGCCTCGCCCACCTTTGTAAACTTCACCATAGCATCATCAAGCTTAGCAAACTTGGAAATCTGCTCCTCGGACATGACGTAGCCCATTTCGCGGGCGTCCCGCGCATAATCTTTCAACCCATCGCTACCTTCAAGGATGAGGTTATTCAGTTCCATGGCACTCTTCCCAAATACGGCCATAGAGAGAGCGTCCTTTTCCGTTTCATTGCGTATCAAGCCCAATGCATCGATCACACTGTAAAAGACCGTTTCGCTATCCTTTAGCTTGCCATTGTTCTCAGTCACCTTCACGTGAAGTTGGTGAAACGCTTCCGCTGCGTCCCCCGTCCCGCTTCTTGCTGAGTCCATGGACCGCGTGAGCTTCGCCATAGCCCCGCCGATGGTTTCCGTGGACACTTCTAGGTATTCAGCGGCATAATTGAGTTCTTGAATCTTCTCCACCGACAGCCCTGTTTTGTGGGCCAATTCTTCAATTTCTCCAGCCACCTTCGCCGTTTCGATAGTCATTTTACCGAAGCCGACAATGATCCCCGCTGTTATGCCGGCGAGAGCAACCATGGATATCCTTGCGCCGTCGAGGGATTGAGCAGCGTTGCGAGCCCCTTCGGGTAACCGGATGCCGATCGAGTCAACCAAAGATAGCACCTTATCCCCAAGGTTCTTGTGGGCTTCCCCCGAATTTCTCAACGCCTCGTTGTTCTTGTCCAGGCTCTTCTCTACCTTAATCAGTTCTGTTTCCGCTTTCGCAAGTCCCTTTTGCCATTCCAGCGTTCGGGCGTCCGCCTCTCCGTACACCTCGACGGAACGGGCTAACGCGGCACGGTACTGCTCGACCTTTTCGGCTTGACTCGTCAACTGCGATTCCAAAATCTCGTTTTTGGCGGTCAGCGCTTCTGCCGAGTTCGAGTTATCCGAATAGGCGGCCGTCACCTTGGATAGTTGGGCGGCCGTCACCTGCAAACCGGCATCGATTTCGGCGATGGCCTGATGGTAGCCCGTTGCCGCCTCCCGGGACTCCTGCAGCTCGTTTTGCATTTTGGCGAGGTCGGCAGTTGCTTTGTTCAGGCTGATTTGCCATTGCATCGTCTTCGTCGCGCTCTCGCCGTAAGTAGCCGCCGACTTCGCCAGCGCCTCCCGAAGTTTCTCGACCTTTTCCGCCTGTCCAGCAATCTGCGACTCCATAATTTCGCTTTTCGCAGCTGCCGCCCCGACAGAGGAGGCATTGGATGCATACTCCGCCGTGACCTTTGCCAATTCGCTGGCATTGACCTTCAGACCGGCGTTGATTTCCGAGAGGGCACGCTTGAACTCCCGCTCCCCATCCAGAGCAATCGTAGCGCCGATCCGTCTACTCCCTGCCATTACAACACATCCTCTCCCGGAACGATATCCCCGTTATCGATTGGCCGATTACTGTGATAAACTTGATGTGCTTTGGCAAGTTTTGTCAGCTTGCGCATGGTCATGCGCCAGACATGCCGTTCAGGGTAACCGAGTACCGTGGTTCCCATATAAATGAGCTGCGCAAAGTCTATTTCCGGGATGCCTTCCTCCTCGTCTCCCGGTTCGTCGTCATCTGCGCAGCCATCAAGTTTTTTTCCATTTCCTCAGCCTGGGCGACAGCCTCCGCCGGAAGCCCCTTCAACATGGCCTCGCGAATCGCCTTTTGAAAATCGTTGATGCCGCCTACGCCATCCAGCAACCGGGCGATTTGCTTTTCAGTGAGAATCGATTTCTTTTGATCCGCGTATTCCTCGTTCCACATTTCGGCGTCTTCCTGGAGCATCATTGCCCCGAGCCATTTCAGGGATGCGAGGTTGGACATAGGTTCATTTAAAAGTTTATCCATGGATCCATATTTTTCGATGCAGGCTTCCAGGACGTTCAGGTTAAATATAAGGTTCCGTTCACAGTCCAGTGTGATCGGTACCCCCATCCGTTTCATGTCGCTCATAAAAAAGGCGGAGCCGCAGCCCCGCCCTCACCTCCATTACGTTATGTTTGCCTTACTGTGCAACCAAGCTCTCGCCGTTGCCAGACTTTCCACCGTGGTTTCCTGCTTCCAGCGCGTATCGTTGCGCCGGGACAAGCGCCCCTCGATGGCGGGCGTTTGCCATGCAATGTTGCCCCCTTTGGTTTCGGCGGTCTCGCTCGGCTCCCCGAATTGCACCTTGGTAAACCAAACAGCGCGATATAGGCGCACGCCGTTTTTGATTTTGGACTGAATGTAACCAAAACCAAAATACCCCGGCGTATCCTCGGACGTGGACGATAAGACATCCACTTCTGGCGCTCCAGATCCGCTCCCCACCGTTTCCTGTGTTTCGACATTCCCAAGCCAATCCGCTCGAACCCCAGCGGTAAGGTCATCCGCGGTGAATGTCAGTGTTCCGTCGATAAACTCCCGCGCCCGTTCTGCCAATCCGTCATCCCCATACAGAGGAACGTCCGAAATGTTGAGCGACACGTTGACGCTGATGGCCTTGCCCGCCACCTTCCCGGGACCGTAGCTAAACGTTCCCGTGGCATCGTCTTCCGTCAGTGGCGCATAAACGGGGTTCCTTAAACCAATGTTTGCCATTAGGCTTCCGCCTCCTCGAAATCTTCAATGTAAAAATCAACTGGTACGTGGAAAAAATTCGATCCTGCTTCAAACAAGGTTGGGCCGTTTTCGATCCAAACGAAACCAGTCTCCCGCATCCGCCGGCGAACCTCGGCTACAAGCGACGTGGGGTTGGACTTCGAAAACACGTCCACCGTCACCCGGGTTTCGGCTTCCTGATCCTCGTCATCGGCGTGAACCGTCGGCCGTTCGGATAGGGTGTAATACGTGATATAGGTCGTCGCATTGCCGTCATACTTCACAGCCGCGACCGGGACGGGTGACCGGGCAATCACGATCCCCTTTAGGGCCAGTTCCACCAGGGGGTTGATGTTCATAATTTCAAGTCCTCCGTCGCATAGTCAAACGCTTTTTGCATTTCATCGGCCGCGACGGCTCCGCTATCATCCACGGCTGGCCTAATAAAGGGAGTGGCCGGTTGCTTGCTTGTGCCGTATTCCAGCGCCATCGCTTTCCGATCATGCGGGACCCCTCGGGGATCGGACGGCGTTTTTTTGCGGCTTGTATCGTATCCATCAAATTCGATTCGCTTGGACCAGTTCCCGGACTTGTCTTTTTTGGCTTTCCGTCCCTTGACGGACGCGGACATGCCGCCTGTGCGGTCGTGCTTGGCCGCTCGGGTCTTGATTGCCTTTTGCACAGGCGCGGCCCCGGCTTCCAACATCGCCACGGATAAATCGTCGCCGGCGGAGCCGAGGGCGGCAAGGGCGTCTATCAGGCCGTTCCCAAACTGGGGTACTATTCGAGCCATGCCGTCACCTGCTTTCCAGTCGCGAACAAACCAGTTCAGTTCGTTCGCCCGCTTGATAGGTGCGAGCGATCTTGAAGTTTTGGCCGGCGTGAATGAGTTCTATACGCCGATTCGGATGACGCTCCAAGAACTGATCATATTCAAAGGTCCAGACCAGGAACATCACATCCACCTGAAGGCTTTGAGCGGACGCCTGATAATGCTCCGATTGGCGCACAGACTTTTTTTCAGCGTACAAGTTTGCTCGCCCGACTTCCGCCGCCGCGGTGAACCCGTCCGCATCTTTATCATCCAAGGAGAGCGCCAGCAGAATAATATCATGGTCCATTTTCCGCTGGCTCCTTTCTGTATTCCTCGGATAGAGTGAGATGCGCCTTCAACATGTCGTAAGAGGCCATCAGTTTGGCGGCATCGGGATTCTGCCACCAGAAACCCGCCCGCACATACAACGACACCGCCCGCTTAATCAACGGGTCGGTGTCGGATACGGTTCTGCTTCCGGCCACGCCGGAGAGACGCAAGTCATCCCGGGCCGCGGCTATAAGGTCGTTAATCTCCGAATTCAAAGATTGATTTCCCTGGCTGATCCTGAGAGCAACCTTCATTTCATTCAACAGGCTCAACGATATCACCCTTCACGGGCTGGCGGCCGGCGCGTTTGGTCGGCACAGCGTTTTTGGCCGGTTTCTCATTTCTGTCCGGATCTTCTGGTTTCTTTTCTGCCGGCTGCTCAGAAGGCCAATCGGAGGGCGGCTTGATATAGCCCCCCTCGATCAGTTCTTGGATGCGCTCGGCGTCGTCCGTCTCAAAGGTCTGCTCTGGAAGCAGGATAATGTCCAGTTCCCGATCACGAAACGATTTCATAACGGCTGCCTTCATGGCGCTTCCCTCCTTATACTACGACCTGAATAATGGTGAATGCCTTGGTATCCACGACATCGCCGTCTACAATGGCGTAGCCCATGTAGTCGGTCAGACGTTCACGGATGTGGTCATCCCGGTAGATGGTGACGTCCTCGTTGATGTTCGCCAGATATCCGGCGTCCAAGTTGCCTACCAGAATTTCACCGGCGGGAATCGTCGCATCCGGCTTAATGATACGGCCAAAGATGCGCCCGACGCCGCCGGCGGCCACGTCCGGAATGAAGAGCGGGCGGCCTTGTGCGTCCAGCATATTCGCCAACTGGCCCCAGATGGTCGTATTGTTGGCATAAATAGTCACACCGTTTGCATACGAGGCGTGAATAGCTCCCATGGCCGCCGTGAGGCTGTTGTAGGCTACGCCATCCGCCGCAGCGTACTCCACAATCTGCGGCGTACCGATTTCGGCAGACAAAGCCGTCTTGATGCCGCGGGGTTCCGCTTTAAAGGTTTGGGCTCCACTCGGCTTGCCTTTACCGGCATAGACGGCACCCGACAGAGCCGCTCCCATCCGGTCGCCGATTTCGCGTTCGATGTAAGCGATAAAGTCATCCGCCGCCATTTGCCGCAGTTTCCAGGTAACTTGCACGGCCTTCGCCAGCTCGCAACCGGTGAGCTCCAAGGTGCCGAATCCAAGCTGATCGGTGTCAACAACGGTCGGTTCATCGTACCATTTCGCATCTGGTCCTGTGCCACCCTTGATCAGCGTCAGGTTTCCGCTGACCCGCAGCTTCCGCACGTCCGCCCACAGGGGATATTGTTCTTCCGCCCGTTTCCAAATACCGGCGACAACTGTCTTCGGGATCAATACGGCGCTGTTCGTAGTCGTGTGCATGAATGCACGATATTCGGCGTTCGCCTTGTCGTACATTTCACGGCGCTCCGCCGGAACGGCCAAGCCCATCATGTCCCGGACCCAAGCGTCCCGGTATTCCTTCGTTTCGATTGCCTCGGACCAGTTGAGGTTCCGTTTTTCAGGAGACGGGGCTTCTGTGGTAGCTAGAGGCGTACCACTAGTCGTGCCGGCGTTGAGGGAAGCAGCGATCTGGGTCCGCTTCTCGATCTTCGTTTTCTCGTCTTCAAGCTGGCGAAGCTCCTTTTCCAAATCGTCAAGATTCACTTCGCCGTCACCTTCCAGTTGTGCGCGGATTTCCGCTTTGCGAGCCTCGATTTCAGCCAGACGGCCGCCACCGGCGAAGGTTTGCAGGTCCAATTTGTAACGCAGTTTTTTCGTGTTCATGGATTGAGTATCCTCCTTTGGTATTAAAGCATGGTTTTTAAAAGCAACATCCGCCGCTGTTCTGCCGCTGCTACAGCCTGGATCTCTTTCTCGGCCTCCGCCTCGAAAAAGGAACGTACGGAAATGGAAGTCGTATCATAAGCGGGAATATCCACCGCGGACACGTCGTAAACCTTTTTAACTCGCAGGATGGTGCGAGTACGTGTCTCGTTATCGTAAGATGCCTCTTTCACCGTGTAGGCGTAACTCATTCGGTCAATGTACCCGCCCCGAATCTCTTCGTAGATCCTCCGGCCTTCTTCGGTCCCGTCCAGGCGGGCACGAATAAAAAGACCCTTGGAATCAACGCGCAGATCCAGGGTTTTATTTCGGGTACGGGCCATTACCTTGCCCCCGTGATTGTAGTTAAAAATTACATCGGACATGTCAGCTTCCGCCAGGGCGGTGTCTGCCACTTTCTCCCGATACTGCATATCGCCGTATTCGTAAAGGACGGTGGTCTCGTTGAATCTGCAGGCGTACCCTTCAACGTAAAGCTCTTCGTTGTCATCCCCCTCCGGCTGGGCCGCCCGAATTTCAAAGGTGGATTCCCGGAACTCGCGATCCTTCCACCGAGTATTAGGTGTCTCTGTTTTCGTCGTCGCCATCGTCATCATCTCCTTTCGCCGCTGGCGCTTTGATCGGCGGATCGTTTACTGGCGCTGTATCGAGCCGGCGCACCGTATCGTCGCCACCAGCAACCGGCGCCATGTTGAACACCTCGCGCCATTCGTTTGGTGTCAAAGCCCCCCGGTCCACCAACTGCAGCAGATTTACCTTGGTCGTGGTGCTCGCGTATTGCAAACGATTGGCCTCGTACACAATCTCATTCCCGTGCGCCCGCTCATTCGGTGTGAAAAGCTTCTCGGTAAGCTCTAGGCTGAGCTGTAAGGCAATCGGTTCGATAACTGATTCGTAAAAGGCGTTCCACTCATCCTCTGAGTAGGTGGAGGTGACAATTTTTTCGGAAACACCGAAATACTTGTACACCCTGGCTTCAATCGCGGACATCTGCTTTGCATCCACCATCTTCGGATCCGTGCGCAGCTCCGTATATTCTGCCTTGCTGTCCAGCGCTGCTACACCGCCGTTGTTGGTTACATCCATGTAATCCCGCACAAAAGCGTCGCGGTTTTTCTTGATATCCGATTCCTTCAGCATGCCAGTGAATTTCAAGAGCCCACGCAGATAGGCAGAGGTTTTCACTGCGTTCGCGATGCCTTCATTCGTGGTATTGATCAGCTCCAGCGTGGGCAAAAGGGCCACGTCGCTTTCCCCGAAAACATCTGATTCATAATAAAAGCGCCTCAGGTGGATGACATCCACATAGGGGGCTGTAAGCCGTTTGCCATTCGCGAGCTGGAAACGAAGGTAGACTTCATCTTCGTACTCCAAAGCTTCCGCCGAATGATAAATGATCGGGAACAGCCCAATGAGGCGGCCTCCCGAGCGATGGATCAGAACAAAGGCGTTGTTCTTCATCATCAACTGCGTGACTACCCGATATTGGAAGTCATAGGCGCTCTCTACGGGGTTGGGTCTACGCGAGAGCAGTCGCTCCAAATCCCCGACGCCCGGGGAACGGATACGTCCGTCAACCCGCCGAACGTGTTTGGCCTTCAACTTGGCAGCATTCGATGCGATGGCGTGTACGGATGCTCGCACCACGTCGCTCGCGTAGGCGTTGCGCCCGAAGGCCGTGAAGGACGGGTTGAATCCTCCTGTCATTTGCACCCGAGTAAACGTCTTATCGTTGTCTCCCCCGCCACCGAACCATTTTTTCCATAGATTGCGTTTCTCTGGCAAGGTTTCACCCCCTCAAATTAGCGCCTTGTAGTCGCTCATGTGGTTATATAACACGGTGTACGCGATTAACAAAGACACAGCGCCGTCAATGCGCCGGCGCTGGTTGCGACCCTTCATGGGCCTGATATTGTCGTTGTCATCCCGTTTCTCATTAGTGTTCGTGAGACACCATTTCAGCACCGGGTTATTGTTGTAGTTTATGCGCTTGACCCCGAGGTCGGCCGCCAATTCCTTCATCGGCTGGCTAAGCGTTTTCGCCCCTTGTCGTACCGATTCCATTTCGAATCCGTTATCTTTCATTTCGTTCACCCAATACTGTGACCCCCAAGGATCGTAACCATTCCAGATTGGACGGATATCATATTCGTCAATCATCTTTTTGTACCAAGCCGTTACGTCGCTGTACTGAACCTTGTTACCCGGACAGAGGGTTATGAAGCCGCGTTCCGCCCACTTGTCATAGGGAATCTTGTCTTCCCGCACTCTCTTCTCTACCAACGATTCCGGGAGAAAATACATCTGGAGCGCGTAAATGGTGTCCTTGTTTGGCTTCATGAGCAGAAGCGTCGCGCAGGTCAGGTCGGTGGTACTTGAAAGGTCACTGCCTCCAACGGCGTAGCTGTCACAGATTTCATCCATGGAAAACGTCTCGGTGTTGTTGATTTCCTCGAACGTTAGCCAGGCATCCGTGTCCGTCTCCCGCACATTAAAATCTTTGACCAACAAGTTTTTGACCAACATAGCGTTGGCTTTGGCCTTGTTAACCTTGCCTTCGATCTGGTCAATCCTTTTGATCGTCCCCAGACCGGGGTTCGCCTTCGGCCAAGCCGCCGGATCGGTCCATTCCTCGCGGTCATCCAGCTCGTAGATAATCGGAAGGAAGTGTTCATCGTGGTATCCATCAGGGTCATCGTACCCGTTAAGTACCATTTCGGCTTCGTCGTACTTGAGGTCGTACACCGCTTCGCGCACGGTTCCCGCTGTCGTTATCATTACGGCAAGGGGTTGCTCACGGGCGCTCATACCGTCCACGATGACATCGTACAAGTTCTTGTCTTTCCATGCCTGCACCTCGTCCATTATTGCTCCATGGACGTTCAGGCCATCCAACGTCTCGCTGTCCGCGCCCAATGGGCGGAAGGAACTGTCGTTCCAATCGCTAACCAATTCCGCCACAAGTGTTTTAATGCGCTTGCGCAGCGCCGGCGATTTCTTGACCATCCGCTTCGCTTCTAACCAGACAAGCTTCGCCTGGTCTTTTTTGGTCGCACAGGCGTAAATTTCAGCGCCCGGTTCTTGATCTGCAATCTGCAGATACAGGCCAATGCCAGAAGCGAGTGTTGACTTTCCATTTTTCCGGGCAACGACCAAGAACACCTCGCGGTATTTGCGGGTGCTGTCTATTTTGTCGATAAATCCGAAGGTGGCCGCCAAGAATGCCTTCTGCCACAACTCCAATTCGATGGGCTTCCCGCCCCACTTACCTTTGCTGTGCTTGCAGAAGTTCTCCAGAAACTCGATTGCGTGGTTGGCATGGCGAGCGCTGTACTCGTATACCGTTCGCTGGTCATACACATCTGTGGCTAACTTCTGATACACCCGCCGGACTTTCTTACTAACGGTTACCGTTCCATTCTCGATCTGTGCCCAATACTCCAGTACGGGGTTGTACGCCAGGGGATACGTCTTCCTCGCGGGGGCAGTCATCGGCTATTCACAAACCCCTCAAAGCCATCCTTATCCTCTTCAGGTTCGGGGTTGGGCTTCGGCAACAAATCGGATAGCTGCTTGATGATTTTTTGGTAGTTGCCGTTCATTGCATTGTACAAGCGGGCAACCGGGCGCTCTCGTTCATAGGGGTCCGTCTTTTCTGATTGAGAAAACAGCTCGACATATCCACCCTCGTCGAGGTCTGTTTCGTAATCTTCCAGGGTGATTCTCATGTAGGCCGCCCGTCGAATGAGACCATCCGCTACCCGTATCAGATCTTCCGGGATGTTTTTGTAGCTCTCGCGAAGTCGCTTCTCTTCGGCTGATATTCGCCGTTTTTTCGCTTTCTGCTGTTTTTCTTTCGCTGTTTCTATGGTTGATTTTTCACCTTTTCCGCCCATCGGATCACCTCGTTTCGGGGTAGGGGGGTCATGTGCGTGGCCTGCGTGTTTTTTGAACCTCCCTCATCGGTCTTGGCGGCCCCTGTATTGCTTTCGCAAAGGGGGGGATACCCGACTAGGAAGAACAGGGCAAGTGCCATTGCTATGTTTCACCTGCCTCCTGTATCAGATTCCCGTCATCATCGAACATCAGGCCATCCGCCAATGACGGCTCGCTGCTGCCGTGGTGTTCTTGGTTATGGCAGAGCTGGCAGACGTATTCAAGTAGTACGTGGTTCAGGCTCACGGTCGGATCGTTGATGTTCTGCGGCGTCAGGTACACCTTATGGTGGACGATCTTTCCGGGATTACCGCAGCGTTCACAAAGTCCGAACACCTTTTTGATGTATGCCAATCGACATCTCAGCCATGCCTTAGATCGGTAGAACTTCTTTGCCCACGGCTTCACTGCATCATCTCCTTTGAGTGATTTGCCGGCTCTCATCGGCGCGACCGGCTGCGCTCCCGAGCCTATCCTTAACGCCTTGGGATCGACGTGTTAGGAGTGCGCCTCACCGGTAGGTTAAGACCGGTCCTTGTCGGAGGCGATTAAGTCAGGATAGGCGTGTTCAGATATAGGAAAAAGCCACCCCGTAAGGAGTGGCCTGATTAGAAGTTCTATATACCAAGATCAAAGCTAACTTGTCGATCTATTTTAGGATAGTACACTCCGAGAACCATGAAGGATGGGTAAGGGTATTTGTTGCCCAAAATGAAGTGCGTGTCATTCTCTTTTGAACATATTTGGTCAAAAAATTTAACCCTTACTTGCTGGTTTATAATTGAGTAATCAGAGCCCTTCTTCAACAGATTATTTATAAGCGCCCCTAATTCCCAATCAATTATGGATAGTTTATGTGGCTTCTTACATTTTGGATCATTGCAGAGAAAGCGGTATGAGTATTTGTACCTTAGTTTTTGAATCGGGACTGCTATTGATGTTTTTTCATCAAAAACCATCATTAGTTGCTGGTATTCTTCCTTATCGTCTTCCTTGAGTTCTTCTATGACGAAGCCTACAATTTCTTTTGGTTTTATTATTCCAAGTGATACTCTTGGATAATTTTCCACCATATATTCAAGTGAAGGTAATAACGTGGGTAATACGAGCTTGCTTCTTGCCTCCCAATTATTCTTAGCGGGAATCTGATCGGATACAATTCTTAGTGTCTGTAAGTCAGGTTTGTAGCTTTGCTCACGGTTATCCCAAGGTTTTCTCTGGACATTTACTTCAACCCATTGGTATTTCTTAAATTGCTGGTTCCTATCCATTGATCTAAACGGCATTGGGTACAATCTAATCCACTTTGAATCCTCTGTAATTCCCGCCGTACAAACCGTCTCGATGTATTTACTTGACTGCTGTGGTTGAGCCTTAACCATTATCAAGACTCTCTTCTTTTCCCATGAACCTTCCGGCATTAGAGATGAACTATCCTCACTTCATCGGGATAAATTTTCTCCAGCCGCTTTGCCACGGCGCTACGATGACATTGCCGATGATTTTTTTCAAAACACATAAGACAGGGTTTTTCATTCCTCACTTCCTGAATGATCTTGACCAACGTATCCTGATTTTCGTCAAGATACTGATCGTAAAGATCAAAAAAAGTGATGAAATCCTTGTCGTTATGCAATTGTTTGCGTATATCACTCGGCGATCCCAAGTCGCGGCAATGGATATAGCCAATGTTGTTTTCTTCAAGTTGTTTTTTCAAAGCGGTCTTCGAGAACCCTTTTTTGCGACTAATCGGTTTCTCTCGTATGTCGATCAGAACGGTTACGCCGGCTTCCACCAACCGTTCTGTCCAGTTCTCGATAACTTCACCCTCATATCCGACTGTGTAAATATCCATTTCTCTACCCTTCCTCGTTGAACTTCAACACATAGTGTAGGGAAGTTTTCTCGATTAATCAACTCGGTCTTATTTCCCATATCCATCACCACCTTTAATTCCTTACTTCGACAAAGAGAAGGAATATCCTGTCATATGTCGAAACAATTTGCAGGAGGCGATAAGGATGATAGAATTCCGTCGGGGAGAACCCCTTGATACCACCGGCGCCCTCGGGGCTGCCTATTTTCTGTCCGTTCCCGTTGCGGTTTGGCGCGACGGGCAGATGGAGGACTACGGAGGCCGAATAGAGCGCGTAACACCCCGCAGCGTCCAGATCAACGGTGTTCATTACGTTCGCGACGAGTACCAATTCCGCGTTAAGTAACGCAAACACACGTTCTACTTATAGATGGCTTTCGTATGTCAAAAACAGCCTATTCCCAACAAAGGAATAGGCTGTTCATCCTTTCGGACTTAATTTTTTCTTCGGCTCGCTCGACGTATCCTTGCACGGTGCTCTTTGTCACGGCCAATAGATTAGCGGCCTGCTCATAAGAGAAACATTCTCCCCGGACCAACAGATAGCATTCCCGCTCCCGTGGCGAGAGGCGTGACAAGGCATCCTCAATCTGAAACCTCTGCCACTCGGTTATATTGGCCGGCGAGCCCGCAGTTGATCGCTGGGCAAACGCCTGCATCCGGATCGGGTCCATGGGTCGCTCACGCTGGTAAGCTGCTCTCCTCTCTATACCCCGCTTGTTGCCCGGTCTCCGGCCGGTCGTCAGCCATTCCATTGCGTATTCACAGTCAGAGACCATTTCACCGATGACCCGTTTGTCTTCGGCCGGCGCCCTGCGGTATGCCCGCAGAGCTGCATTTCTGCTCCGTCGGTAATTGACGGCGGTCGCCGGGCCAAGGTCGATAACGGTGTAGCTCCCGCCAGGTGGTTGCTGTTGTTTCGTTAGCATGTTGTATCCCCTCCCTGCGGCCGCCGCCGCAGCAAATTCAGCAGAAATTATTCCAAATATTAATCCAATCGGCCTCCGGGCTACATCCCGGGATTTGTCGGCCAATTCGGGGCTTTCGGGAAACCCTGATTCTTCCCGGTGCGC
Organism: Gorillibacterium sp. sgz306347; assembly: GCF_059735245.1. Lineage (NCBI taxonomy): Bacteria > Bacillati > Bacillota > Bacilli > Caryophanales > Paenibacillaceae > Gorillibacterium > Gorillibacterium sp. sgz306347. The sequence goes on along the minus strand of NZ_JCAPET010000003.1, from coordinate 45,384 downwards.
ACGGCTTCCGCCCGCTGCCGGGGCGGCACCTTTTGATAGCAGATCCAACAAAGGATTATGTCTCCGTACAGGACGGTGCGAGTGCATTGGTCGTGTGTGCATTTGGGGTTGGCACAGTTTGGATTTCCCACGCTAGCCTCTCGCTTTCTTGTGATTATCTGTTCGGGTCGATGGCCTGCGGCAAACTGGCAAGCCAGGCCATGATCTCGTAAGCCAGTTGTTTGTTCTTGGCGGTCAGCGCGTATGCCTCTAAAGCCGCGCGGACCGCCGGGTCCTTCTCCGGCTTCAACACGAAGTAATCTCCTTCGGCCTCCTGGCCGGTATCTCTTTTAATGATCTGGTATTTGTTATAGAGTCCTCTTGATTGGTTGTTCATGTTATCCTCTCGCTTTCTCCGTCAGATACCCCAGCTCCATAGCCCGCTCCCGGATCGCCTGCATGTCGTCTTCGGGATAACCCCAATGCGGGCAGTACAGGCCGCCGTATCCGTTATTGTGGTTGGCGTGGTCGTTGCCGTTGATGTAATCGCGAAAGTCGCATACGAGGCCCCACAGCGTGCCTCCGTGGCTGAAATGATAATGCTCGTCCGGAACCGAATCGCTCATAATCAACGGCCGGCCAGTGTGATCATCCATCAACCAGAGAGCGCCTCCCGACCAAAAGAAATGAGCAAACCGATCGTAGCGATGGGAATAAAGGAACCGGCGCCCTCGCTGGCCGATTTCCTTGATGAGTTCATTTACGACATCCATCCGGTGTTGAATGTGCTCTGGTGTTCTTGGGTCTGGTTTTGCCTCGCCTATTTTTTGGACCTTCGTTCCTTTGAGGAAGTCCCGGAAAGTCATGTCGGGGTAGCAGTCGCTTATACTGAGAAATGCTTTGTATTTCGCGGCACCGGCTGTCGCGGCTGTTTTGTGTACGCAGTAATCCCACTCTGGAATAAATATTTTGAATAGACCCAACGTCTCTGTCATTACACTTCACTCCTTTGAAAGATATCATCTGGCAACCGAACCCATATGACCGCTCCTTGCGGATGCCGGTATGGGATTGGCTCCGGCAGCCGGCGGGCGTCGCGCAGTTCCCATGCCCACAGCCGGCTGTAAGATACATCGGATATATCCGGCACACGGTGCCGGGCAAAGTACAGGTCAAACGCGGCCCGGGATATCTCGTGGCAGTCCGTCAGATCCGCCGTGCCGACGATCAGGCCGGTGCCGCTTTGGATAAGAGCGATCGGCCCGCGCACGGCGGTCCGGCGGCTGCGTATTTCCCAGTCTTTTTTGTCCTTCTCGCGAAAGAACATCGTTATCCACGGTTCACGAACGATCAGGCCGTTCATTGTGCGACCTCTTTCAACAAATGATCCAGATCGGGATCATCGGCCACACCCCTAAAGGGAAGTAGGACTAGCCGGCCTTCTTCGAAAAGAACCGGCCTCCCTATACCGGACGTAAAGCCGAGCGATGAGCCGATGTGTTCAAGGAGCGCAGTGTAAGTGGAGTCGATGAATATCGGTTTGTTTTCCATCATGAAAATGTTCATGCGTATCTTGTCGTAGACTTTGAGGTAAAGCGTGGCATTGACTGGGATCGGGCTGGATGCGCCAAACACGTCAACCCAGTTAGTTACAGTCGCAACCGCGGGCCCTTGGGGAGTGATATATAAGGTTTGCCCTTTTTCCGGAATCTCGGCGAAGACGCTGAAAAGTGCAACCAACACTTCCCGAGGCATGGCGTCCAGCTCATATCGAACTGCCCAATAACGATTGGAAATGTAATGTTGATCCGTGTGGGCCCAGATCAGATAGCGTTTGGATGATTGCCGGATTTGCTTACAAAGTTCCTTCACATTGATCATTATTGGCCGCTCCTTTTCGTAGCACCCGCAGGACTGCCTCCGGGGCTATGCCGTATTTTTTGTTGTACCTATCAGCGATCTGGTTGTCCGACATCCTTGGATATGCCTGGCGCGTATCCAAGATGCTTTGGCGCATCAGTCGGCGCCGACGCTCCTCCTGTGAATCCCCTCCGAACGTTATGCCTGGGGCTCTCATGGCTACCTCCTAAACAGCGAAACTTTTACATTTACCTCCACGTAATAGCAGCAAGGAGGAATCAATTTGAAGAAAAAATTTAAGAGTTTTTGGAAATGGCTCGTTTTTCTAAGTCTTCTTCTCTTTGTTTGGTTTGTCGTCTTGTTCGCGTTTTTTATGGTCAATGTTTTGAGGAGCGGGGACGCAGTTGCAGACCCAGGAATAACAGGACTGATTGCAATTATTCTCGGATTCCTTTCAATTCCGGGCATTATCACATCCTTTTGGACATTCATCTCGGAAACCATGAATCCCGACAAAAAAAGTCATACATATTCAGGAAAATGTTCTCACTGTAAGCAGTTGGTCGAGTTTACGATGACGGAGAAGTAACCCCCATTTCCCAAATCGTCTTTTGTCCGAGCGGATGCCGGTCGATCCGCGGTCGGGTTGGCACGCTCCAGCTCTTCCCGGGCGTCTGGTAGAGGCTCCTCCAGCCCGCCGCTCGCAGACTAGTGCCGGGCTCCGACGCCATCGTATATGTCACAATCCGTCGATATCCAAGGGCCTTCGCCGCCCGCCACGCCGCTCCGTATAAAAGTGATGCGGCATTTTTTGTGCCATCTGTACAGCATCGAGTGACCTCAAGCGTTCGGCCATTGTCCAGGTGCCGGGCGACGGGTCGGCCGACCATGATCACGCCAACTACTCGCTCGCCACCCGCTGCCGCAATGCTATATTTGTGTCCGATGGGCGGTTTGTGGTGCCGGTGGTATTGTTCGACAAAGGCGCAGGCGTCTTCAAAGGTGCAGGGCTGAAGTGTAAGCACGGTCTTAACCTCATTTCTTTTCGAGCTATCTTGCAAGCTGCATGGAATCGGAAGTACTGATGCATCGGCGTACCCTGCTTTCTCGATTGTGATTTGCTCCGCTTCAAACCCGCAGCCCGGGCACCGGTGACGATCCGGTGCGATCTCTTGCATGTCCCGAAAACATTCCGGGCAAACAACAATCACTCTTCCACCCCGTTCCATAAGCGGTGCAGCTGCAGTTGCGGCTTGCTCCCTCGATCTCCCTGCCGCTCCAACTCGCGGCGCCGGACCTCTCGGGCTGCCTCCATGCGGGCGTCGTATTCGGCTGTCCGGTCGTGCAACAGGGCCCAAAGTGCTTCTTCGGTCGCTTCCTTCCACAGGTCGTTCATACTTTGTGCCTCCCGATTTCGATGCCATCCGTTCGCGGGCCGATCTTTTGTAGATAGAGCTGATCGAGAGCCAGCACGGCGACGTCGTATTTGTGACGTTTTAGCTCTTTAGAAATTTGAGTGATCGAATATCCTTTTCGCCAAAGGCGCCGAAACTCGATGACCTGGGGCTCGTCCCAGAAATGATTTTGATACTCACCGGCTACGTAACGGCATTTGCGGATCAACCTATACCCCATTGTCGATCGCCTCCAGTGCTGCCTTTATGTCTGCTGCATGCGGCGCCAGATGGGTCCGTTTGATGTGATCGTAAAAATCTTGGTCCGGCCAAGCGTCCGGTCCGATTTTGGGGACAAAGCGCCATCCGGTGTGATAACTGTTTTCGAGGGTTGTCCCGATGCTCCTCAAGGTCCACAGCCTCTTTTGCAGTGTGAGGGCCGTGTCTTTGTCCTTGACGACAATGCCGATCCAACGGAGCAGCCGAGTCCAATGCCGCGAGTCCCGGAGCTGCGGGCGAGGGTCTGCAAAAAGGAATTCGATTCCGTTCATGTCGGCACGCCCCTTTCCCTGTCGAGCCTGTCAGCCCGCGCGAACATTTCCTCCAGCTCCGCATCGGTAGGCGGTGGCGCCTTGGGAGCGGCAGCGCCGGTCATGGTAGGTAAGGGTTGCTTCCCGCTCCGAAATCCGCCCCGCTGCGGCGGCTTCGCCCGGCGCTTATCCTGATCCCGTTGGTGCCATGCAAGGATTGTCCTGTAGGCGTCCCGCCCCTTCTGAACCCGGGCGGTCTGCCCACTCATCCAAGCGCTGCACTCCAGAATCAACCGGTCGCGCTCGCTCTCGCCCATTTTTTCGGTGAGTTTCTGGAATTGGTCTTCGGTCATGTAGACAAATTCGTCATACTTGATTTTGAGCGGTTCCTGTCCCCCGGAGGGGGATATAGGGGGAGTATCTTTTTTATTTCCTTTCCTTTCTCTTTCCTTTTCTTTTCTTTTATTTGCATCGTTTTGCAAATCATCCGCATCCCCGGTGCTATGCATATGCATATCCATTGCATCGTTAGAGGTCTGTTTTTCCTTGTCCCACCTGATTTGGGCAGCTTTCTGTTTCTTTACTGAGACCTCTTCCTTCTTCTTCATTCGCCGTAGCAGAGATTCGCTCCAGAAGGTGGAGCCGTCCGATTCAAATAGGTCAAACTCCTCGATGCAGTCCCGAATGAAACCTTCAACTTTGCTGCGTTCGCCATGCAGTTGCATTGCATATGCATCCCACGCGTATTTTGATTGCATATCGAGACAATGGCCGTCCGCGTCGCGCATCATTTCTACAAGCATCCAATACCAGCCGTAGCCTTCCCCGCCGTACACGCTTCGCATCGCTAAAATTTTGGGATCGCTTCGGGCGTTAGAGTCATGGCTGAAGTAGTAAGCGTCTTTCATCCCGTCACCTGCTTTATAGCGTAATCAATCATTTCGGCCATCAGCCGGCGCGTCCGGATACCCTCCGGCGTCCCGTCCAGCCAGCGGTGACACGGGGTGCAAAGGTGCAGGAGGTCGGCTGCGCGGGTTTTATGGTTGATGTGCCGGCGGCCGATCAGGTGAGCCCGCTCTGTCGCCCGGGCCTGCCGGCAAAGCTCGCATACGCCGCCGGAGCGGGCGCGTAGACCCGCGTCCGCCTTGGCGCCGATGTCTCCCTTTTGCTTTTGCGTCTGCTTGATGCGGATGCTCTTTGCTGGCTTCGGCGCCGGCAGAAAATCTCCGATCGGCATCAGGTATTCCTCCTTCGACCGGGTATGGTATAATAAAGGTCAATTGGTTTTGACGAGTGACAATCTGGCGGCTCCTACCCCGCCGGGTTGTCCTTTTTTTATCCGCGAGACGGCGGCCATGTATTGGCGTTGCATCTGCTCCCGCGCCCGCTGGCTCGGGGTCGTCTCGATCATTTGCAATAGATTCCCGCAGCTCCGCAGGCGCATCTGGCGGGGAGTCGGCCGGCGGAACGCCGCCAGCGCCCGGGCCGCGTCCTGTGCGTCGGCAGCCGCCCGCCTGACCATGTCGCATATCGTGTCCGTCGCCGCGTCAATCTCTGCCTGGGTGGCCGAGGGGCCGCAAGCGAGCATAACCAGTGTGCCAAGCCCGGCCGCGATGGATCCGGCCAATTCGCCGGCCGTCCCATCGGCGAGGGAGCGGCGGGCTGAAGCTTCGAAAAAAAGTTGAACGTCCATATGAACCTCCTATAATTTGATTTCCCGCTTCGCCAGTTCACGCTGCAGCCAATCCCGGAAAGGGACCTGGCGCACTTCCGGCCGATTCTTTTTGGCGTAGTCGCTATGGTAGAAAACGGCGAGTCGGTCGATCAGGCTTTCGACCTCTCTCCGCTCCGGCGCGAGCGAACTGCTGGCCGCCTCCACCTGGACGATCACACCCCTTGTGTTACGGCGTACCCACATGCTTTCAAGCTTCCAACCCATTTCTTTCTCCCCTTTCAAAGCGATCCCAGCGCCAATTCCTTGACGATGGTCGTATAGATTTCCTTGAGGCGCGGTTCTTCTTCGATGATGTCGAGCCGGTTGGCGTCCTCGATCCTGGACTTCGTGGCCCCGGCATCGGCCAGGCGCTGTTTAAGGTTGCGGAGGCGCTTGTCCAAGTCGCAGCGGCCGCGCTCTTCCAATAGGCGGTAGCTCAGGTTCCGCATTTCGCGGTACGTGCCTCCCTGCCGATGTGCTGCTCCGTTTAACAGGCCGTTTGAGCTTCGCCCGCCAATCTTCATCCCGTTGCAGGAATGTTTCTTTGATCGTTTCGATCTGCAGCTCAGTTGCGGCCTGGCGCGCCTCCAACTCCATCTGCCGTTGTTCGGCTTGGATCAACTGCTGGAGGATCGGGTTAAAACTCGTGATGTCTACGGCGCCCGCAGTTGCCTGCCGGCGGAGGCGGTCAAATTCGGCAATGTAGCGTTCCTTGAATTCCATCGCCTTTGTTCCGGTGTATCCCATGGCAAGGAGGGTAAACCCCTGCTCTGTCATGAGGTACTTTTGATAGGTGCGCCCTCCGGCATCGGTGTAATCGATCAGCGCAAAATTGCGCCGATGAAATTCGGCACTACAGAGAAGGCCCCGAACATCACGCATCACATCTTTATGGTGCTTGTCGAACGCCTCAGCGACCGTCAGGCTGTCCGTTACCGGGCGGCCGTTGTCGATGTATACCAGCTTCATGTGTTTGCTCCTTTCTCCAATTTCTCCGGCTCCAGTGAGTCAATGAACCGGGTCTCCATGTCATCCAAAAACCGCTGGATCGCCGGGCTGTCTGCCCAACATCGCCGGGCCGCCTGTATAAAACCCGGCAGTAGATCGGCAGCCCCGGCGTCGAGCAGGGTTTGGCAGGTGTATTGGATGTTGTGTTTGGTTTGGTTCATTTTTGAACACCTATTACGTTTTGGGTCAATTCGCTTTCATATTCCAATATCCATTCCCGTTTAATGCGCCAGCACTTCCCCTGCTTATAGGCTTTCAACTTCCCCTCCTTGATTCGATTAATAACAGTGAACTTGCTAACTTTCAGGTAGTTAGCTGCGTCAAGAACATCAAGCGTGGGGCGTAGCTGGATTACGTCACTCACCGTTGTACCTCCTTAAAACAGTATTTTAAATACAGTTTTTGCGCAAAAAAATATTTCCATATCATTGACAATCACATTTAAAATACAGTATTATTCAATTATCGTATTGATAATACAATTTGTGATGTCAGGAAACAAAAGCTCGGGCGCCTTTTGGTAAAACCCACATATGCGGAACATTAGTTTCGGGCTTGGATTAACCCTCCCGTATTCCAAACTACGAACATGATCCACGTGTATGTCGAGTTTTTCGGCGGCTTGAATTTGATTGAGGCCCATTTCAACCCTCGCCTGCTTCAACGCCTCTCTTTTCAAGTCTCTTCACCTCCTGATGTCCAAAGTATAAACCGTATTAAAAATACAGTCAATACTTATAATCGTATTTTTAATACTTTATTTCTGAGGACGGTGTTATAATGAGTTTAGGTACGAGAATTCGCGCGCTAAGAAAAAAGCGCGGTTTTACACAAAAGGACATAGCTCAAAGATTAGGAATGGGCAGCTCTAATTTTGGCCATATCGAAAACGGCCGTGTCACTCCGTCGAGCGTCGACCTCATGAAAATCGCTGAAATCTTGGATACCAATACCGACTACCTTTTAGGGAAAATTGACGATCCAACGCCCGTAAGCGAAAAGACGACGATGGCATTCAAAGACGGCGGCAGGGGGTGGACTGAAGAAGAATTCCGAGTCGCAGAGGCAGCAATCGAAGCATTCCGCAAACTCAAAAAAACGCGGCAGGAGTGACTTGCAGTATGGAATTCACTTTGTATAAATGTACAAGCCTAGAGATTTGGATTACTGATTTTTACCGCAAAGTAGGCATTAAATCGCCAGAGGATTTAGAAATAGCAAACGTGGCATCACTTTTTGGGGTTGAAGTTGCTTTTTATAGGGGCAAGTCTTTCGTAAATTACGAAGAGAAGGCCATCTTCTTATCGGAATATTTGAGCGAGGAAGAGATGAGGGAAGATTTTTTCCACGAACTCGGGCATTTATTGCGGCATTGTGGTGACCAGAGGAAGATGCCAGAGCTGTTCAGGATCTTGCAAGAAGCGCAGGCAGAGCAATTTCAGGCATACGCAGCCATTCCTTTTTTCATGCTTGCTGATCCCAAACAATTTCAACACCGTCACTCGTATATCTACTACATTGCGCATGATTTTAAGGTCACTTACGAACTGGCAGAGGCGAGATTTCAACAAATTGAAAGGAGGATATTCCAATCGAAAATCAATTCGGTTTTTCAAGCATCCCTAAATTTTTCGAAAGAAAGGAGCGAGACAATTGTCTAAAAAGAAAACAGGGGATTTGCCTGTAAATGTTAGAGAACGCGACGGTAAATTTACATATCGTTACCGCGTTCCGACAACAATTATTGTTAACGGCGTTGAGAAAAAGACGAGCAAGCAGATGGAGTCTCCGCGTTTTGATTCAGTTCAGGAGGCTGTAAATTTCGGGGTTTTGATTAAAGCGCAGAAAATACAAAAAACGTTAGCTTACGAACATAACATAACAGTAAGCGCATGGGGCAAAGAATGGCTGAAAGAGTACATTCTCGAAAGAGAACCTGCAGGCAATACTATTGCTTCAAGGGAATACGGACTCAGCCGAATATGCAAAGAATTCGGGGGGTTTTTTCTTCACACCGTAACTCCTAGCATGTACCAAACTTTCCTCCACAAATTGAAAGAAAAGGGTTTGAAACGTAGCACAATAACGACCGTTCACACGGCAGGGCACTTAATGTTTCAATCCGCAAAGCGCCACCAGTTTATCAAGATTAACCCTGCGGAAGGCGCGGTTATACCAAAAGAAAAGCAACACGCAAGGAAACCAGGCGAAAAGCGGCAGATTCTTCCCAAATTCCTTGAAAAAGACGAGCTTAAAAAGTTTTTGCAAGTCGCCAGATTCACACTTTCAGTGAATTACTGGGCTTTATACCTCGTTTTAGCTTATACCGGTTTACGGATCAGCGAGGCCGCAGGATTACAATGGGAAGACATTGACCTGAAGCGCAGAACTATTGACGTAAATAAACAGATAGCAGGATCGAGTGTACTGAAATACAAATTCGGCCCAACAAAGAATGAGCAAAGCGAACGTATTGTCAGCTTTGGAGAGACAGTTTCCAAGGCGTTTGAAGCTTTGATGGATTGGCAAAAAAGAGAACGACTTTCGGCTAAGTCTTTTAACCCCAATGATAACTTTGTATTTTGGAGCAGCGTCTACCCGGGTTACCCCATATCGGTAACAAGCGTAATCCCTTTAATGCACAAAGTGTTACAAAAAGCTGGTTTGCCCGAAAAACTGTCTCCTCATAGCCTTCGACATACTCACGTTTCTTTACTGGCATCGAACCCTCGGGTCGGCTTGCCGGAAGTACAGGCCCGAATAGGCCACAAAGGAAATTCAAAGACCACCACATTAATTTACCTGCACGTTACAAAGAATAGGCAAATGAGCATAGCGGACGACTTCGAATGGGCAATCAATAACTAGCCCGTGGGTAATCCGTGGACGTATTAATCTCCCTAACCGCCATTTTCCCTTTGAATGCAAGGATTTTCTACATCCCTTTAGATATAGAACATATAACTGTCGTATTTGCCTTCGTCGTGGTAATTGACGAGCGAATGCAGCGTCGTGGAATCGAGCACGCTCGCGATGCTGTCGCGGATGCGCATCCACAGGTCGCGCTTTGCCGGATCGTCTTCGTCGGTGAAATCCACCGGACTGATCGGCCCTTCCAGGACGCGGATGATGTCGCCGGCCGTAATTTCTTCGGCGGGACGGGAAAGCACGTAGCCGCCGTACGCGCCGCGGATGCTTTTGACCAGGCCGGCGTTCCGGAGAGGAGCGATCAGCTGCTCCAGGTAATGCTCGGACAGGCCGTGCTTCTCGGCGATGCTTTTCAGAGACGTGGGGCCTTCGCCGACACGCGCGCCCAGTTCCATCATGATGGTCAGACCGTAACGGCCCTTTGTCGAAATTTTCAAAACCGCACCTCTTCATAAATATGATAAGCCCGAAAGCAAAAAGGATTCTTAAAGAATCCCTATCGGATATATGGTATCACATTTCAGCCTTCCCCGAAAACCGGGGATGCAAACTTTTTCTTGCCGATATGGTACAATAACGGAACAGACGGACTTGCTCCGCGAAGAAAGAAAGGTGAGTCATCATGACGCCAGACAACGCCAAAACCCGGGTGGTCCTCGGCATGTCGGGAGGAGTCGATTCCTCCGTGGCCGCTCTGCTGCTGAAGGAGCAGGGGTATGAGGTTATCGGGATTTTCATGAAAAATTGGGACGATACCGACGAATTCGGCGTCTGCACCGCCGAGGAGGATGCGGCGGACGTGCGCCGCGTTTGCGACCAGATCGGCATTCCCTGCTATACGGTCAACTTCGAAAAAGAGTATTACGATAAAGTGTTCAGTTATTTCCTGGATGAATACCGCGCCGGCCGCACGCCCAACCCGGACGTGATGTGCAACCGCGAAATCAAGTTCGGCGAATTTTTGCAAAAGGCGCTGGAGCTGGGCGCGGACTACATCGCCACCGGCCATTACGCCCGCGTGGATCAGAAGGACGGCCGATTCCGGCTGCTACGGGGCGTCGATTCCAATAAGGATCAGACATATTTCCTGAATGCGCTGAACCAGTATCAGCTTTCCAAGGCGATGTTCCCGATCGGCAACCTGCCGAAGCCGAAGGTGCGGGAAATCGCGGCGGCCGCCGGGCTGTATACGGCCAAGAAGAAGGATTCGACCGGAGTCTGCTTCATCGGCGAACGCAACTTCAAGGATTTCCTGAGCCAGTACCTGCCGGCCCAGCCGGGCGAAATCCGCACCTACGAAGGCGAAGTGAAAGGGCGCCACGAGGGCCTGATGTATTACACGCTCGGCCAGCGCCAAGGGCTCGGCATCGGCGGATCGGGCACCGGCGAACCGTGGTTCGTCGCGGAAAAGGACCTGGCGAACAACGTCCTGTACGTGGTCCAGGGCGAGCTGGACGACCGGCTGTACTCGACCGCGCTTGTTGCAACGGGCGTGAACTGGATCGGCGACGAGCCGTTTGGCTCGGGCAATTCGTTCATGTGCACCGCCAAATTCCGCTACCGCCAGCCGGACCAGGCGGTCACGGTGGAGCCGCTGGACGGCGGGGCGGTCCGGGTCGTGTTCGACCAGCCGCAAAAAGCCATTACGCCCGGCCAGGCCGTCGTCTTTTATGACGGGGAAGTCTGCCTCGGCGGCGGAACCATCGACAAAGTCACGCGGCTGGCCAAAACGCCGGTTTCGGCCGACTGAACGGGCGGAAGCCCGGAAGCGATCCGGTAGAACCGGACCGGCGACCGGCTTCGGAGTAGAAGCAAAGCAAGCCGGGTTAAGCGAAAGGTCGTGAAGTCGTCCGATTCTTGATTGGCCTGGGGAGGCGTTCCTTTTGAATCCGACCGCAAAAACCCTGATCATCGGAGGAGCGGTGCTGATCGTGCTCGGTCTGCTCTGGCAGCTTGCCGGACGCGGGCTGTCGCTGGGCCGGCTGCCCGGCGACATCGTCATTGAGCGCGGAAACACGCGGTTTTATTTTCCGGTTGTCACGTGTCTTCTGCTAAGCGCCGTTTTGTCCCTGGCGTGGTACGTGATCCGATGGTTTCTCAAATAAATAAAGCCAGGCCGGGCTGCCCCGGCCGGCCCTATGCAGCCTGTCGGGAGCCCCGGCAGGCTGTTTTTTGCGGTCGCTCTCCGTCCTCCGAATTGCCGCAACCGTCGGCTCCCCGCCCCGCCTTTCACAATTTCTTGCGAAAGCAGCATGGGAAGCGGCGAACGTTCGCCTTCCCAATCCAGATTGCGGACGGCCTCCGCTTGAAAAGCTAACGTCCCCGCGGAAAAGGCCAACCTTTTCCGCTCCGGCAAGCGCAACCGCCATTCAAACGCAATCGTCCCTTTTGATTGGCATTGGCCTGCACTCTTGCCGGCTGCTGCCAACCGCCATTTTAGCCGCCCCGGCGTTTCTCCTGATTTTGCTTCATCTTGGCTTCGGTTCCCTGCTCGCTCGCTTCAAAGAACACGGCGTCGCGGACCGGGTCCGGCAAATACTGCTGGTCCACGAAATGGCCCGGATAATCGTGCGGGTAGCGATAGCCTTTATGCCCCAGCTTGGCCGCTCCGCTGTAATGGGCGTCGCGCAAGTGCAGCGGCACCTCGGCCGAGCCGATCCGCTCGAATGCCGCACCGATTTTCCCCAGCGTGACGGCGATGCTGTTCGATTTCGGGCTTTCTACCGCGAACAGGATGGCTTGGGCGATGTTGTAGCGCGCCTCCGGCCAGCCGATCTTGTGATAGGCATCCATCGCGGTCACCGCCTGCACCATCGCCTGCGGGTTGGCGAGCCCGATGTCCTCGCTGCATGCAACAATGAGCCGCCGCAGGAAGGTCATCGGGTCCATGCCAAGCTTCTCGACGGCATAGAGGAACCAGAACAGCGCCGCGTCGCTGGAGCCGCGCACGCTTTTGTGAAAGGCGGACAGCACGTCGTACTGCGTCGACGGGTCCGCCTTGGCCGTCGGGCGGCGCACCGATTCCTCGGCCGCCTCCACCGTGATCCGCACCGTGCCGTCGGCCTCGGGCGGCGTCGTCAGCGCGGCGATCTCGAGCGCGTTCAGCGCTCGGCGGATGTCGCCGTTCGCCATCCGGGCGATGTGCTCCAGCGCGCCCTCCTCCGGCTCGATCGGCAGCGTGCCGAGGCCGCGCTCCCGGTCGGCCAGCGCCCGCTTGAGCGCGATCAGCGAATGCTCGTGCGTGAGCGCCTCAAGCTGAAACAGCGTAGAACGGGACAAAAGAGCCCCGTTCACATGATGAAACGGATTTTCCGTCGTAGCGCCGATGAAGACGATGATCCCCTGCTCCACCGCAGGCAGAAGCGCATCCTGACGGGCCGTATTGAACCGATGCACCTCGTCCAGAAACAGGATGGTCCGGCGCCCGTAAAGGGCTTTGCTGTTCTCCGCCTGCTCGATCGCTTCCCGGACATCCTTCAGCGTGGCGTCCACCGCGTTCAGCTTGACGAATTCCCCGTTCGTCCGGTGCGAAATGATATGGGCCAGGGTTGTTTTTCCGGTCCCCGGCGGACCGTATAGCAAAATTGACGAAATCCGGTCCGCCTCGATCATCCGGCGGAGTAGCTTTCCCGGGCCGACCAGATGCTCCTGGCCGATATAGTCCTCAAGCGTTTCCGGCCGCATCCGGTCGGCAAGCAGCTTGCCGCCGGGGTCCCGGGACGCCTGATATGAAAACAAATCCACTGCGGTCCCACCTCTCCCTGCCATGAAAAAAGCATGCCGCCCGCGGCTTGCTCCGCCGCGTCGGCATGCTTTGATTATACCACCTGCGCCCGCGCTCCGACAAAGCCGGAAAAGCGTTCCGCCGTTGCCGGAGCTTGCCCGGCGGGGCATGGCCCCATCTCCCGCACGCAGCGTCTCCCGCCCGTTCCCTCTAGCGCCGGTTCAGCCGCGGTAGATGCCTTTCTGCTCGGCCATCCACTCGCCGCCGGCCTTGGCCAGCAGGTCGCGGACGACCACGCTCGCACAGATCAGGCCGGCCGTGGACGGCACAAACGCATTGCTCGCGGGCGGCATCTGCGCCTTGCGCGTCTTCGCGCCTACTGGTGCAATCTGCTGCGTGATGTCCTCACGGGGAATAATCGGCTCCTCCGTCGAGAAGACCACCTTCACGCCCTTGCGGATGCCATCCTTGCGCAGCCGCTGACGGATAACGCGGGCGATCGGATCGACCGTCGTCTTGGAAATGTCGGCGACCCGGAAGCGGGTCGGGTCCATTTTGTTGGCCGCGCCCATGCTGGAGATGATCGGGATGCCCCGCTCCAGGCACTGCTTGATCAGATGGATTTTGTAAATGATCGTGTCCGACGCGTCCACCACGTAATCGAAGTTGTATTCAAACAACTGCTCATAGGTTTCCTCGGTATAGAACATTTGCAGGGCTATCGCATCGCACGCGGGGTTGATGTCGCGGATGCGGTCCTGCATCAGCTTTGCCTTCGGCTGTCCGACGGTGGACAGCAGCGCGTGCAGCTGGCGGTTGACGTTCGTGATGTCAACCACGTCCTTGTCGACCATAACGATCCGGCCGACGCCGCTGCGCGCCAGCGCTTCAACCGCAAACGAGCCGACGCCGCCGATGCCGAGCACCGCGACGGAGCTGTTTTTCAGCACCTCGAGCCCCTCCGGGCCCATCGCCAGTTCGTTGCGGGAAAATTGATGCAGCATGCGCGTTTTGCCTCCTTTGCGGTCTTATGCCTTCGGCGGCGCCGGCTTCAGAGCCACGCGGATCGAAAGCTCTTCCAGCTGCTTGTCGTCGACCGGTCCCGGCGCATCCGTAAGCAGGTCGGTGGCGCTGGCGGTTTTCGGGAACGCGATCGTTTCCCGCAGGTTGGTGCGTCCGGCCAGCAGCATAATCAGCCGGTCAAAGCCGAAGGCGATGCCGCCGTGCGGCGGGGTGCCGTATTCAAAGGCTTCCATCAGGTAGCCGAACTTCTCTATGGCAAGCTCCGGCGTGAAGCCGAGCGCCTCAAACATTTTTTCCTGAATCTCGCGTTTGTAAATCCGCATCGAACCGCCGCCCACTTCGTAGCCGTTCAGCACCAGGTCGTACGCCTGCGCGCGGATCTTGAGCCGATCGCCGTCGAAGTGATGCAGGTCCTCCTCCTTCGGGCGGGTAAACGGATGGTGCTCCGCAACATAACGGCCCGCTTCTTCGTCATAGCTGAACAGCGGGAAATCAACCACCCAGGCGAATTTGTACGCAGATTCGTCGATCAGCCCGAGGTCGCGGCCGATCTTGAGCCGCAGGTTGCCCAGCACGTCATTGACCACCTTGGCTTTGTCGGCCGAGAAGATCAGCACGTCGCCCTCCTCGGCGCCGAGCCGTTCCGTAAGCGCGGCGATTTCCGCCTCGTTCAGGAATTTGACGATCGGGCCCTTCCATTCGCCTTCCTTGATTTGAATCCAGGCCAGCCCTTTGCCCCCGTAGCGGGATGCAAACGGCGCCAGGTCGTCCAGCTCCTTGCGGCTCCAGCTGGCGCAGCCCTTGGCGTTCAATGCTTTGACGATGCCGCCGCCGGCCACGACCGAAGCAAACACCTTGACGCCGCTTTCGGCCACGATGTCCGATACGTCGGCCAGCTCCAGGCCAAAGCGCAGGTCCGGCTTGTCCGAGCCGTATTTGCCCATCGCGTCCGCATAGGTCAGCGTCTGGAACGGGCGGGGAATGTCGACGCCCTTTGTTTCTTTAAACAGACGGACCACCAGCTCTTCCATCATTTCGCGTAGCTGGTGCTCGTCCATGAAGGAGGTTTCGATGTCCACCTGGGTAAACTCCGGCTGGCGGTCGGCGCGCAGGTCCTCGTCGCGGAAGCAGCGGGCGATCTGGTAATAGCGCTCCAGGCCGCTCACCATCAGCAGCTGCTTGAAAATTTGCGGCGACTGCGGCAGGGCGTAAAATTCGCCCGGGTGCACGCGGCTCGGAACGAGGTAGTCGCGCGCGCCTTCCGGCGAGCTCAGGGTGAGAATGGGCGTTTCCACTTCCAAAAAGCCGTTTTCATCCAGGAAGTCACGGAACACCTTGGCCGCCTTCGAGCGCAGATACAGCGTGTTCTGCATTTCCGGACGGCGCAGGTCGAGGTAACGGTATTTCAGGCGCAGCGACTCGTCGATTTCAATTCCGTCTTCGATGAAAAACGGCGGCGTTTTGGCCGGGTTCAGGATTTCGATTTCGGTCACGCGCACTTCGATATCGCCCGTTTTCAGGTTCGGGTTGACCGTTTCGGCGTCGCGTTCGACGACTTTGCCTTTGACCGCCAGCACATATTCGCTGCGTACCCGGTCGCCGATTTTGAGCGCCTCGCCGGAGAAATCGGGGTTAAACACGATTTGCACCAGGCCGCTGCGGTCGCGCAGGTCGATGAACAGCACGCCGCCGAGGTCGCGCCGGCGCTGCGCCCAGCCGGTGAGCACAACCTCCCGGCCGACGTCCGCTTTTTGAAGCTCGCCGCAATGATGGGTTCTTGCCAATGCCATATAGGGTTCCTCGCTTTATAAAAAGTTTGGGTTTCTCAAAAAGGGAACAATCCTCACGCACGCTTCCTTCAGCCGCTCAGCGGCCCGAAAGCTCCGAAATCAACCGGTCGAGCGGTACCTTTACCTGCTCGCCCGTCTGCATATTCTTCAGGCTGATTTCCCCGGCGAGCAGCTCGTCGTCGCCAAGAATCGCCACATGCCGCGCCTGCAGCCGGTCCGCCGCTTTCATGGCGGACTTCAGCTTGCGGCCCTGGTAATCCTTCTCCGCCGTCACGCCCTGGAGGCGCGCTTCGTGGAGCAGCCGCACGGTTTCCTCCTCCGCCTTGTCGCCCAATGCGATGAGGTAGAGATCGAGCGGCGGATACGCGGGAATGTCTACGCCCTGCGCCTCCATCACCAGCAGGACGCGCTCCAGGCCAAGCGCCATGCCGACGCCGGGGCGGTCGTACTGCTCGCCGCCGATTTGCCCGACCAGGCCGTTGTAGCGTCCGCCGCCCCCGATGGTGTCGATGGCGCCGATTCCGGCCGCTTTATACTCGAACGCGGTGTGGGTGTAATAATCCAGCCCGCGCACCAGCCGGTGATTGACGGAGAAGGGCACCTTCATGGCGGTCAGGTAAGCCTTCACTTTCTCGAAATGCGACCGGCATTCGTCATCCAGGCTGTCGAGAATGGACGGGGCATCCGCAAAGCGGTGCTGGTCGATCTTGCAGTCCAGCACCCGGAGCGGGTTGCGGTCCATGCGGGAGCGGCAGTCCTTGCAAAGCTCTTCCCGCATCGGCTCCAGGAACCCCAGCAGGACGGAGCGGTAATTCGCCCGGATTTCCGGCGTTCCGACGGAATTGATTTCCACGCGGACGTCCTTGATTCCAAGCTCCCGGCAGTATTCATAGCCAAATGTGATGACCTCCGCGTCCACCGCCGGATTTTCCGAGCCGATCGCCTCGATCCCGAACTGATGGAACTGGCGGCTGCGTCCGGCCTGCGGCTGCTCATAACGGAACATCGGACCGACATAATACAGCTTGGTAACGTCCGGATCGGCGTACAGCTTGTTTTCGGCATAAGCGCGGACCGTGCCCGCGGTGCCTTCCGGCCGGAGCGTAATGCTGCGGTCGCCTTTGTCCTGGAAGGTGTACATTTCTTTCTCGACGATATCCGTCGTCTCTCCTACCCCCCGGCGGAACAGCTCGGTGTGCTCGAAAATCGGCGTCCGCACCTCACGGTAGCGGAAGCGCGATGTCAGCGCGCGGGCTTTCTCCTCGAGGTGCTGCCATTTTTCCACCGTACCGGGGAGAAAATCGAGCGTGCCTTTCGGTTTCTGAAAACTCATGGGACTCCCTCCATTGTTCTTGCTCGCTGCTGCCGGCGAATAAAAAATCCCCCGCCCCTGGACACTGCCAAGGACGAGGGACGCTTAGATCCACCCGTGGTACCACCTTTGTTCGGAACAGAAGCGCCGGCGGCTGGTCGACAAAGCCCTGCCTGCGATCGGTTCCCTTCATGACCGGGTAACGTCCGGTTGTCCGCCAGACGGCTACTTCCGCTAAGCCAGCAGGCTTTCGGGTCTCGCCGCCGGTTCTCCGGGAGGTCTTTCGTCCGAATGCGCCACGGAAGCTTGCAGCCAGGGCTTCCTCTCTGGAGAGGCCGGTTTCGGAGTACTTTTTCCCATCATCAAATCGGTTCTGTGCAGCTGTAAAGTCAGTTATTGTTAGTCTATATGCACGATTCGGCAAAGTCAAGCACCGTTCGGGCAAAAAAAAGCCCGCGGTACGTCTCCGCGGGGTTCAAGTCTATTATTGAAAAGGGGGTCATGTCAATCAGTATAGTCGGAGTTCATTAAAGAACGATGACCGGAACATTACAGTTTGGTTACAATTCAACGCTACCAATCGGTAAAGCATTAAAATCCCGTGTTTCCCGATCCGCGAACGTCCGCTTTCTCACAATCCCGCCTTTTCAGGCCTGCGTCTGTTTCGTGCCGGAAGCCAAGCCATACGCTTTGTCCAACAGCGCCAGCTTTTTCTCCGTATAATCCTTATACGTGTTGATGTACGCGACCGGCTCCTTCGGGTTCGGAAACCGCTCGATCGGCTGCTGGCCCGTTTCGTCGTCCTTTTCCAGCGGGCTCATGATCTTGCTGACGGCTCCGCAGCCAAGGCCGACGATCGTCTGCCGCTCCTCCATCATCACGATGTTGTACAGGCTTTCCATGCCCTCCAGCGAATAGCCGACGTTCTCCTGGCTGCCCAGGATGTTTTTTTGCCGGTACAGATAATAAGGCTCGTAACCATGCGTCCGGGTCCACTCCGTCGTCATCCGCATCATTTCTTCCACTTCCGCACGCTCCGCCACCCGGTAGTCGTCCTTGTGCTGCGTCATGCGGGAGGCCCGCTTGAACGACAAGGTATGCACCGTCAGCGATTCGGGCATCAGCTTTTCGGTCTCGGCGAGCGAATGGCGGTATTCCTCAGGGCCTTCGTTGGGAAGGCCGATGATCAGGTCCATGTTGATGTTGGTCATTCCCATGCCCCGGGCCAGCTTGAACTTCTCCACGGTTTCCTTGACCGTGTGATGGCGGCCGATGGTGTCGAGCGTTCCCTGCGTAAAGCTTTGCGGGTTGATGCTGATCCGGTCGACGCCCCACTTGTTCAGGACCGCAAGCTTGTCCGGCGTAATGGTATCGGGACGGCCCGCTTCCACGGTCAACTCGCGCAGGGCGTCCATGCCCGGCAGCGAACGCCACAGCTCCTCGAACAAACGGTCCATCTGCTCGGCCTCGATGCTGGTCGGCGTGCCGCCGCCCCAATACAGCGTGGTGATCCCGAGCCCCGCTTCGCGCAGCCAGCGGCCGGTTTCGCGGATTTCGTAGTGCAGCCCTTCCAGAAACTCCTCCACCGATCCGTTATTGCCGCGAATGTCGTAAGCCGGGAAGGTGCAGTAAGCGCATTTGGTCGGGCAAAACGGAATCCCGATGTACAGGCTCACTTCGCGGTCAAGCGCGAACAAATCCGGAATGACGCGCAGCTGGCGCCGGGCGATGCCGGTAACAAGCCGGGCCTTCTCTTCCGTGACAAGATAATCCTCCCGCAGAATACGCACGCACTCCTCCGGCTGGTGCACCCGGAGCAGGTTGTGCAGCAGCTTGGTCGGCCGCACGCCGGTCAGAATGCCCCAAGGCTGAACGATGCCGGTCGCTTCCTGAAGCAGCTTTGTGACGGCAAAACCGACCGAGCGCTTGACGGTGCGCCGGCGGTCTTCGGCTTCAGCCGGAAGCGGCCGTTCATGGGCGGTGTGAAAGCTGCGGCGGCCGGTTGCCGGCAGCTCGTCCAGCCTGGCCGCGACGGTGACCGAGACGCCGTCGTCCCGCACATCCAGCTCAAGCGCCAGCTCGAACGGCTCTCCATCTTCGGCGGCAGGGGGAACGGCCAGCCCGGCGCCGGCCGCGCCCGGCGCCGCTTTCGCTTCCTCTGCGTAGACGAGCTCGGCATCGGCGTAAAATTGTTTGAACAAGTGGAACAGTTCCATATGGTGATCGGCAAAGCCGGTTCGGTTGACGTATATCTTCATGGCCCTTTTCCTTTCGTCCCGCCAGAATCAAAGTAAGCGGCGGAGCCATTATTGTACCATGTCCGAAGCGCAATGAAAAAGGGACTTCCCCCAACCCTACCGCTTCGGGTTTGGAAAAGTCCCTCGGTTTTACAGATAAGCGGAAACGGCCGCCACGACCTGCTCGGCGCATTTGCGGCTGCCTTCCTCGGTCAGATGAAGCCGGTCCTCGCATATGAAGTGCATGTTCCGTTTAATCAGCAGATTCAGATCGTTTACCGGCACTTCCTGCCTCTCCATCAGCCTCACGGCAGCCTCGTTATACCGGTCGATCTCGGCGTTGCTGCGGCCCGCCGCATCCGGGGGAACCGGCGTAGTGGTGGCGAAAATAATCTTCGCTCCCGTCCGCTGCAGCTCGTTCAGCGTCCGGCGGATCGTCTCCACATATTCCTCCAGCGAAGTAAGCGCCTCGATCATCGGCGGTTCGTGGTGCAGATCCCACAAGCCGTTGTTCCAGTGGACGATATCCGGCGTTCCCAGCTCTTTGATCCAGAGGTTGACGCCCCAAAGCGTATGCTTCGCGAACCGTCCGTTTTCTTCCGGCGCCGTTACAACCGCTTTGCCTTCCAATGCGGTTCGGACGAAGGGCTCGTACCCTATTCGAATCGAGTCTCCCAGCAGCAAAATCCGTTTCACAATGTTCACCCCGCGCTGTTGTCGTTCCGTAAAATGGAATTTTACGTACTCCCCCATTCTAGCGCATCCCGCCGGCCGGGAAAACTGTTATCTTGCCGGCCGCCCCGACCTTCCGCAGACGGTTCCCCGAAGCCCGGAGGCTTCGCCGTGGCTCTCGGTAAACACCTCGCGAAGCGGGCAGTCGCCCCGCATAGAAGCTTCTCTTTTTCCGTATCCGGCCAATTGTCCGCCGGCCGCCTGCATCTGGATTTCCGTGCCCGAACGCCGCAAAACCGCTCACCTCCGAATGTTATCGGAGGTAGCTTACCCGGCGGCACAGGACGGCATTCCCGCCCGCAGGAAGGGACAGCCCGGCAAACGGAGATTCCCAGCCTCCATTTCCGGGGAAATATCAGGCTACTCCCGGCTGTCGAGCAGAATGGTCACCGGCCCCCAGTTGACCAGCTGCACGTCCATCATGGCCCCGAAGACGCCGGTCTCCACGATCAGCCCGTTTTCGCGCAAAAAGCCGTTGAAGCGGTTGTACACCGTTTCCGCATGCTCCGGCCGCGCGGCCGCCATAAAGTTCGGACGGCGTCCTTTCCGGGCGTCGCCGTACAGCGTGAATTGGGAAACGGACAAAATCCGGCCTCCGATGTCCTGAACGGACAGGTTCATTTTGCCGTCCGCATCTTCAAAAATCCGCAGTCCCGCCGCTTTGTCCGCCAAAAAACGGGCGTCCTTCTCCGTATCCTCATGCGTGACCCCAACCAGCAGGACCAGCCCCCGGTCGATGGAGCCGACCACCTTGCCGTCTACCGTTACGCTTGCTTCTTTGCTGCGCTGGACCACCAAACGCATACGTTGCCGCTCCTCCTCGCTTCATTGCAAAATTGGTTTCTAGCCGAATCGCCGGAACACAGCTTGGAACGCCCCAAGACTGCGGCCTCTCTCCACCCCAATCACCCTTCGTGATCCGCAAAAAAAGCGTCCTCCCCGCAGCGGCGCCCAAAAAGGCGGTCCGCCGCGAAGTTGACGCCAACCGGTTAAATTTCCGAATTCCAGATGCCCCCGAAACGAATCCGTCAGGTCTGCATGATCCGCTGAACGGAATAAACGTCGCGGATCCGCTTGATTTTCTCGACCACGGACTGCAAGTGGTCGATGTTGTGGATCAGAATGGTCATGTGGATCAAAGCCAGCTTGTTGCGGTCCGAACGCCCCGAAACGGCGGAAATCGTCGTTTTGCTTTCCGATACGGCCTGCAGCACCTCCCGCAGCAGATCGCGGCGGTCGTGACCGGTAATTTCGATCTCGACGCTGTAATTGGCCTCTTCGCTGTCCGCCCATTCCACCTCGATGAGCCGGTTTTCCTCTTCGTCGCTTCCGGCGGGAAGGTTGGTACAGTCCGCGCGGTGCACGGAAACGCCGCGCCCCCGCGTGATGTAGCCGACGATCTCGTCGCCCGGCACCGGATTGCAGCAGCGGGCAAACCGGACGAGCAAATTGTCCACGCCTTTGACCCGGACGCCGTGCGTCGGACGGCTTTTGGCCTCCTTGTCAGGCGCGCCTTTGACCTCCCGCATGTCCTCCGTGAGCTGAAGCGCCCCGACCTCTCGGGCTTCCTCCATCTCCCGGCGGAGCTTCTCGGTCAGCCGGGTCGCCACCTGCGCGGCCGTGATTCCGCCAAAGCCGACAGCCGACAGCATGTCGTCGATGTCGTTGAAATTGAACTTGCCGGCAACCTCCATCAGCTTGTCGTCCGCCATCAGCGGGGACACTTCAAACCCGAGCCGCTTCAGCTCGCGTTCGATGGCCTCGCGGCCTTTTTCCACGTTCTCTTCGCGTTTCTCTTTCTTGAAAAACTGCTTGATCTTGCTGCGCGTATGCGAGGACTGGGCGATCTTGATCCAGTCCTGGCTCGGTCCGTACGAATGCTTGGAGGTGAGGATTTCCACGATGTCGCCGTTTTGAAGCTGGTGGTCCAGCGGCACAATCCGTCCGTTCACCTTGGCCCCGATCGTCCGGTTCCCGACCTCCGTGTGAATGCGGTACGCGAAGTCAAGCGGGACGGAACCCGCCGGAAGCTCGATAACCTCTCCTTTTGGCGTGAAGACAAAAACCAGGTCGGAGAAGAAATCCATCTTGAGCGATTCCATGAATTCCGACGCGTCCCGCGCCTCGCTCTGCAGTTCCAGGATCTCTCTGACCCAGTTCATTTTGTCTTCAAACGTGCCGTCGTGCGCAATGGTGCCTTCCTTGTAAGCCCAGTGGGCCGCGATCCCGAATTCGGCGGTGCGGTGCATTTCCCAGGTGCGGATTTGCACCTCGAGCGGCTCCCCGTTCGGACCGATCACCGTGGTGTGCAGCGACTGGTACATATTCGCCTTGGGCATGGCGATGTAATCCTTGAAGCGGCCCGGCATCGGCTTCCACAGGGTATGGATGATGCCCAGCGTTGCGTAACAGTCCTTGATATTGTCAACGATAACCCGAATGGCGAGCAGGTCGTAGATCTCGTTAAACTGCTTGCCCTTCTCGGACATTTTTTTGTAGATGCTGTAAATATGCTTCGGCCGCCCGGAAATGTCGCTTTCGATGCCCATTTCGGCCACCTTTTCCCGGATGGTGCGGATGACGTTGTCGATGTACTGCTCCCGCTCGGTCCGCTTCTTCTGCATGAGGTTGGCGATCCGGTAATACTGCTGCGGGTTCAGGTAGCGGAGGGCGATGTCCTCCATCTCCCACTTGATCGCGGAAATCCCGAGCCGATGGGCGATCGGGCAAAAGATTTCCAGCGTTTCCTCCGCGATGCGGCGCTGGCTTTCCTCCGACTGGTATTTGAGCGTCCGCATGTTGTGAAGGCGGTCGGCCAGCTTGATCAAAATAACGCGGATGTCCTGCGCCATGGCCACGAACATCTTGCGGTAGTTTTCGTTCTGGTGTTCTTCTTTGGACTTGAACTTGATCTTCTCCAGCTTGGTCAGCCCGTCGACGATGGACGCGCAGGTTCCGCCGAACTGCTGCCGGACCGACTCCAGGGAGACGGTGGTGTCCTCCACGACATCATGCAAAAGGGCGGCGATCACCGAGGTGGCGTCCATCTGCATGTTCAGCAGAATATCGGCCACGGCCAGGGGATGGAGAATATAAGGCTCACCCGATTTGCGCAGTTGTCCTTCGTGGGCCCGGTGGGCAAATTCATAGGCTTCACGGATGCGGACGAGCTCGCTTTCCTTTATATATGCCGATGCTTTTTGAATCAGCTGCTCTATGCCCATTGCCAAACCCTTTCCGATAACTAGTTTGCATTTATTATGCCCCTTGCCCCGCGCGGCGTCAAGAATAGTGTCGATTTCAAGGGGAAAACGGGCATAATTTAGACACTAGGCAGTACCGTCGAATTCTGCTAAGATAGTCGAGGCATATTTTTAGGGAAAAATCGGCTATTTTATCGAAGGAGGAACCCGCTTGTCACGCATTATTCAAGTCCACGAACGGCCGCCGCTCGGCGCCAGCATCCCCCTCAGCCTCCAGCATTTGTTCGCCATGTTTGCATCCAACGTGCTCGTGCCGAACCTGCTTGGCGTTGACCCGGCAACGATTTTGCTCATGAACGGCATCGGCACCCTGCTTTACCTTTTCATCTGCCGCGGTAAAATCCCGGCTTATCTGGGCTCCAGCTTTGCTTTTTTGTCTCCTGTATTCGTCATTCTTGGAAAAGGCCGACCGTTTGAGGAAGCATTATATGGCTTTCTAGGCGTCGGCTTAATTTTTATCCTTGTGGCGCTTCTTGTCGGCAAAGTCGGCATCCGCTGGATTGACGTGGTCTTTCCTCCCGCCGCAATGGGCGCGATCGTCGCCGTTATCGGCCTGGAGCTTGTCCCGACGGCGGCCGGAATGGCCGGGTTTATTTCGGACGGATCACCTGACTGGCAGGCGAACCCGAAAGAAATCGCCGTCGCCCTCATCACCCTCGGAATAATTGTTCTCGGCAATGTTTTGTTCCGCGGCTTTATGAAAATCATTCCGATTCTGATCGGCATCGTCGGAGGTTATGTGTCCGCCATCATTATCGACAAAATCGCCGGGCCCAGCTCGGTCAGTCTGCAAATCGACAACATCGCCGCGTCCAACCTCGTCAATCTGCAAAAAGTGGCCGAAGCAGCCTGGTTCAAGCTGCCCACCCACTACACTCCTCAATTTGAGTGGTCCAGCATTGCGCTGATTCTCCCCGCCGCGCTTGTCGTGATCGCCGAGCATATCGGCCATCTGGTTGTGACGAGCAACATTGTCGGCAAGGATTTGGCCAAGGACCCCGGCTTGTCCCGCTCTTTGATGGGCAACGGGATCTCCACCGTCCTTTCCAGTCTGTTCGGCTCGACGCCGAATACGACGTACGGCGAAAACATCGGTGTGCTGGCGATGACCAAGGTCTACTCAACCTGGGTTATCGGCGGTGCGGCCATCTTCTCGGTGGTCCTGTCGTTCTGCGGCAAGCTCTCCGCGCTGATCGCCACGATTCCCGACCCGGTTATGGGCGGGGTCTCCATCCTGCTTTTCGGCATCATCGCCTGCTCCGGCATCCGCATGCTGGTCGAAGCCAAAGTCGATTACGACAAGCCGATCAACATGATCCTGACCACCGTGGTTCTCGTCATCGGCATCAGCGGCACCAAGTTTGTCTGGGGCAATTTTGAGCTGAAGGGCATGGCGCTTGCGACCGTTGTCGCCATTGTTCTGAGCTTGCTGTTCAAGCTGTTCAGCGTGCTGAAGATCGACAACGAAGCGCATTAAGGCATGTTAGCGCAATAAGACGAAAGCCGGACTAGGAAGGATACCGCCTTTCCTGATCCGGCTTTTTTGCATTTTTCCGATTTCGGCCAGCCGTGAAGGTGAGCCTCTGAGCTATCCGTTACGTCTAAGCCTGAGGCTAACGGTTGCCACAGGGCTTATCTGCTGGCGCCGCTCACTTCCGTTGACGGAAGCAGAGCGGCGATTTTTCATATTCGTTGGCGGGACAGGTTGGCTATAATTGGCGGAGGGGCAGCGTAAGATTGCCGACAATCATAAGGGGTACGGCAAGGCGGATAGAAACAGAACAGAAGACGGCTGGAGACATCCAGAATGCGTTAAAGAAGCTGTTCGCTTCTACGGTACAAGAGTTCATGGAAACAGAGCTGGATACTCATCTGGGCTACGCCAAGCATGATGCGAAGAACAAGAAGACGAGTAACAGCCGGAACGGCAAGATGCCTGCGAAGACGGTCATGACGGAACTTGACGACATTGAAGTTCGTACCCCCCGGGATCGTGACGGTGAATTTGAACCGCAGATCGTCCGGAAGCATCAGAACGACCTCTCCGGCTTAGAGAATCAGATTATCTCGATGTATGCCAAAGGCATGTCCAAACGGGATATTCAGGCTCATTATCACCACATCTACGGCGTGGAATTGTCCCCAACGCTCGTCTCCAACGTAACCGATCGAATCCTGCCTCAAGTCCAGCAGTGGCAGAATCGGCCTCTTCAGCAGGTTTATGCGGTCGTGTTCATGGACGCCATTCACTATAAAGTGCGGCATGACAATACGATTGTGAATAAGGCTGCATACATGGTGATCGGCATTGATCTCGAGGGTCACAAGGACGTCCTTGGCATGTGGGTCGTCGAGAACGAGTCCGCCAAGTTCTGGCTGGGCGTCTTAAACGACCATTTTGGAGATCGGGTCACCCCTTATATCCACTAAAATATTTCAACTGGGTTTACACAAATCAATTGACAGACCCTTATGCTAAGATGGGAGTAGCTTATGTAGGTTTCTCCTGTGTATGAAATGGTGTTGTGGTGACTTCCATTCTACACGAAACCGACATGGGCCTTTTGTTTTTCTAGCTGTCGCACTTCATTTTACAATCCGTCTTGACAAAAAGCAAAAGAGGGTCGTCCTTTAGTCATCTATGAAGACTTTTAGGACACCCTCTTTTTCATTATAGTTTATTATTTAATAATAGATAAATTTACTGAATAAGTGGTTTTCTCCTTATTCAACAAATCCTCTTTTATTTTTTCAAAATCCAATGTATTCCTAATTTTTTTATCATGAAGTAGTTTAGTAAACAATTTATCTTTTAGTATAGCCTTTTTGTAATTTGCTCTTATTTCTTCACTTTTCCAAAATTCATCATCAGAGAGTCCCGTAATTTCAATTCGATTTTTCATAATTTCCTTAATTAGTTTACTATTTTCATCATTTAAAGTGGGATTACTTAAGCTTTGTCTCTCATTCTCTATAAGTTTTGTAATTTCTTGATCATCGACTGTTAATCCTGTTTGATTTGCATAACTAACTATTAATTCTTCTTTCAGCATATTATCAACCAAATCATTCTCATCATAGATCTTATTTTGTTCCCCATTCAGCTCATTTAGCATTTCAATATTAAATTTATAAAAAGTATAGTCTTTCACAGTAATTTTAATATTTTTTCCTTCCACTATAGTTGGATTAACTCTTTGCGCTTCTATAGAATTTTTAATTTTTTTGAACGTATTTTCAATAATTTGTTCCTTTGAAAGCTCTGTAGAATTAGCATAAAGCACAGAACTTAAAGCAAACACACCCAAGACAAAAGTAATCGCAGTAATTACTCTTCTTTTCATCATCTTCTCCTCCTTTAATGACTTATAGTCCAAGAGTCAGTTACAGTTCCAGATCCGAAACAAAGATTCGCTTGAGCCAAAGTATAGCCTTCGCTGTTAACAGCTAAGCTTAGGGGAGCTGAGTGATTATAAGCCCAATTACTAGCAGTTTTGCGTCCCACAATCGTAGTTCCAGGACTTGTGTAATAGGTACCAGTTTCAGAGAGATTAGCCGTCGTGGAGCCAAGTGTCATATAATTTCTTACTGAAAACATTGTCCCGCATGAAGAAATGCCATAGCTACTGGTTGAGCTTATATTAACATCTGCATTGTAAAAGTTATACATTGGGTTGTAAAAATTATAACTTACGACAGTTGTTAGTTTAGCACTAATAGTGAAAGTAATTCCTCCATTTGGACCGTATTGAATAATTGCTTTGCTCGTATTATGCGAGTCCGTCCCGGCGTAGACAATGGAAGGAATAGATAACAAAAACACTAAGGGAAATATTAACTTTTTGATCATTTTACTTCCTCCTTTATACATTTTACTGTAACTTCCTACCATAAAATAAACCCTTCAAGCCCTTGACCTCCTTTCTTAATGTTAGACAATGTTTTTTTGTAAATCGTAACATATTAAAACCACTTTTTTCTTTTTTCAATCAAATAAAAAATTAAATCATAAGTGCGTAGAAAAATACTTATAAAAAAACCTCAAACATACACCATTAATTCAATCTATTGGTGTATGTTTGAGGTTTTAAACTTTTTCCCAGTTATCAGTAAGTCATCAGCGAGAACACTTCGATGCCGTCCAGCTTCTCGCGCCCGTTCAGGTAGCCGAGCTCGATCAGGAAAGCGGCGCCGACGATTTCGCCTCCCAGGCGGCGGACCAGCTCGATCGTGGTGGCGATGGTTCCGCCCGTGGCCAGCAGGTCGTCGGCAATGAGCACCTTTTGGCCCGGTTTGATGGCGTCGACGTGCATCGCCAGCTTATCTTTCCCATATTCAAGCGCATAGTCCGCTTCAATGCATTCGTAGGGAAGCTTTCCGCTTTTGCGGATCGGGACAAAGCCCGCTCCAAGGGAAAAAGCCAGCGGAGCGCCAACGACAAAGCCGCGGGCCTCCGGACCGGCCACCAGATCGATCTGCCGGTCTGCGAACGGCTGCTTCAGCCGCTCGATCGCCTCCCGGTAAACGGGGCCGTTCCCCAGCAGCGTGGTGATGTCCTTGAACCGGATGCCCGGTTGGGGAAAATCCGGAATAACGCGGATATGCTCTTTAAAATTCATAACGAAACCTCCGTGGTTGGTTGATGGCGCAGCATCCCGATTAGCAGACCGGAAAGCTCGCGGGACGCGCTGTAAAGCAGCTCCTGTTCTACCGCTTCACGCTCTTGCCGGTTGCGGTACGCAACCGATTGACTCAACTCGCGTTTGCCCGGAGCCGGGACGCAGCGGTAGCCGCCCTCCACCCGTTCCACAAACGACAATTCCTCAAACACTTTCATAATAAACCTGACCATTCTTTGTGACAAGCCCGTTCTTTTGGCGATGTAGTCAATCGGGTCCGCGTCCTTGCGCCGGTAAGGATCGTCCTGCCGGACCAGCGCGTACACCTGCTTGAACATGTCCCGCCCGGGCATCGCGTCCGGCTCTCCGTTCCCCGGCTCCCGGAACACGGCGTAAAGCCGCTCGGCCCCGCGGGCAAAGGACAAGGCCCGCTGCAGCGCCTGCATGGTTGGAGGCAGAGAGTACAGGATAATCCGTTTTTCCCGGGCGAAGGCCTGGTCTTCCGGTTCTTCGGTTCCCCTCAACCGCCTCGGGCTTCCGTCGGTATCCGCGTACCAGACCGTCACGCGTGCGGCCGCTTTGGCCGGAAGACGGGTCGCGACCGCCTCTTCCCTTGAAAAACAGAGGATGGCCGATTCCTGCTCATGCACGTCCAGGCCGTCCCAGCGGGGATCGTTATCCCGGTACCCGCGGCAGTCGAACACCTGTATGTCCGTAATCCGCATATCCTGAATCATGATCTGCGGCCGTTCTGTGCCGTTCCACGAGTTGATCGACAATTCGCCCAGCACGTCCAGCTTTGCGAGCGGCGATATTCCGCCCTCGACGGCGCCTTTCCCGAATCCGACCGCTTCCAGCTGAACGCTGCCTTTTCCCGTCGCTTCTCCCGGCGGGGCGACATTCAGCTTCAGATGCCGGCTGTCCTTGCCCATCCGTTTCTTGTCCAGCACGCGAAGCGAGCGGAATACGAAGCGGGGAGCCGGATTGCCGACGCCAAAAGGGGCAAGCTTCTCGAGCTGGCGGATCCACCGGAGCGGAGGCTCGTCCAGCGGGCACTCCAGGTCGGCCTTCATCACCGGGATGAGATCTTCCGGTGTCAGCCAGCGGGCGGCCAGCTCGTTCAACCGGCGAGAAAATTCAGGCAAATGCTCGGCCTTCAGCGTCATCCCGGCCGCCCCTTGATGGCCGCCGTAATGCTCCAGAAGATCGGCGCATTCCGTAAGGGCGGCATGCAGATCGAAGCCCGCGATCGAGCGGGCCGAGCCTTTGGCAAGTCCGGTGGCAGGGTCGATGCCGAGCACAATCGACGGCCGGTAATACCGGTCGAGCAGCTTAGACGCCACAATGCCGATAACGCCGACATTCCAGTTCTCTTTTGCCACGACCACAAGGCCCAATGGAACCTCGGCCATCGCCTTCTCGGCCATCGCCATCGCTTCCCCGGCGATCTCGTCGACAATCCGCTGGCGTTCCTTGTTCTGCTCGTCCAGCTTGGCCGCAAGCTCCGCCGCCTCCGCCGCGTTGTCGGTCGCCAGCAAGCGGACGGCCTCCATCGCGGAGTCCAGCCGGCCGCCGGCGTTGATCCGCGGAGCAAGCGAGAAGCCGATGTGCCCGGCGTCGGCCGAGGTCCGGTCCACGCCGGACACGTCAAGCAGCGCTTTGACGCCTGCGTAGCTGCCGGACCGGATTCGCTCCAGCCCCCGTTTGACGATGGCCCGGTTTTCATCCTCCAGCGGCATCAGGTCGGCGACGGTTCCGATTGCGGCAATTTCAATCCACTCGTCCGGCACCCGGCCGATCAGGGCCTGCGCCAGCTTCAGGGCCACGCCCGCTCCCGCAAGCTGCTTGAACGGGTAGGGACAGCCGGGCTTTTTCGGGTTCACCACGGCGACGGCGGCGGTGGGAAGCTCCGCCGGCGGTTCGTGATGGTCGGTCACCACCACATCCATGCCAAGCTCTACCGCATACGCCACCTCGTCCTTCGCGCTGATGCCGGTATCCACGGTAACGAGAAGCGAAACGCCCGCCGCCTTGGCAAGGTCCATCGCCCCCCGGTTCAAGCCGTATCCTTCGCGAACCCGGTGCGGAACGTAATAATCGAAATCCGCGCCAAGCGACCGGAACAGCCGGATCAGCAAGGCGGTGCTGGTGACCCCGTCGGCGTCGTAGTCTCCGTAGATCCGAATCTTTTCCCCCCGCTCGATTGCGGTGCGAATCCGTTCCACCGCCGCGTTCATGCCGTCCAGCAAAAACGGATCATGCAGCTGGCTGACGCCGCTGTTCAAAAAAGCACGGGCTTCCTCCGCAGTGCGGAACCCGCGGGCGGCGAGAAGCCGGGCCACGATCGGCTCCAGCCCGAGTTCGGCGGAAAGCCGGGCGGCGGCCGAGTCGTCCGCTTGTCCGACGGTCCATTTTGCCCTGGAAGGCAGCATTTGGTTCACTCCCGTTCTTTCTATGTAGTATGCCGCATGTCGGGCCTCTATTCTCTATTCGTTCGCCCGCCACGAAAGGGGCCGCCGTCATTCCGGATGAGGGAATGCGGCGGCCCGCTTGTTGCCGGTCCGGCTGGTCTCCGGCTGCTTATTCCTTCGCCGCAACCACCTTGCGCGGTTTATTGAGCGATCCTTTTTTCATGATGGCCCAGAGCGGGCTGGCGATGAAAATCGAAGAGTACGCTCCGCAAGCCAGGCCGAGAAGGATGGCGAGCGAGAAGCCGCGGATCGATTCGCCGCCCATCAGGAAGAGCAGCAGCGCGCCGATAAACACGCAAAGCACGGTGTTGATCGAGCGGGTAAGCGTCTGGCTGACGCTGGCGTTTACCAGTTCCTTCAGGTCATCGTAATTTTTGATCTTGGCGAACCGGAGGTTTTCCCGGATCCGGTCAAAGATAACGATGGTATCGTTGATCGAGTAACCGACAATGGTCAGAATCGCCGCGACGAAAGTCAGGTTTACTTCTAGACGGAACAACGAAAAGATGGTAATGACGATAAACGCGTCGTGAAGCAGCGCGACAATTGAAGCAACACCGAACCGCCATTCAAAGCGAACGGTGACATAGATGATGATAAACAAACTGGCGATAAGAACGGCCCAAATGGCCTTCTCGGCGAGTTCGTTCGCGAGAGACGTATCGACGGTATTTTCTTCCAGGGCAACTTCACTTCCGTAAGCCTTGGTCATGCCATCCTTGATTTGGGTAACCTCCTGCTCGGTGAGCACCCTGTCAAAGCGGATGGAAACGCGCTCTCCCCCAGGCGTAATGATGCCGTCCGGCAGGCCGGCCGCTGTGATTACTTCCTGGGTTTTGGCTTTCTCTATCGTTTGACCGGCGGAAATATCAAGAGTCGTTCCCGCTTTGAAGTCAACGCCGCGGTTCAGGCCGAAAACAAGCAGGGAAACAATCCCGAGTATGGTAAGCACGCTCGCAAGAATAAAGAACTTCTTGCTGTGCTTCATGAAATCAAATTTGACGTTGTACTTAAAGCGCACTGATTTCATCCTCCTTAACGCCAAAGTAAGACGGTTTGTTGAAAGCGTTCGTCCGGATCATGAACTGCAGCATAACCCTCGACAGGAAGATGTTCGTAAACAAGCTGACCACAATACTGAAAATCAGCGTAAGTGCGAAGCCTTTGATCGTCCCGATGCCGAATCCGTACAAAACAGCGCCCGCAATCAAGGTCGTCAGGTTGGAATCCATAATGGTCCGGAACGAGCTTTTGGAGGCCGCGCGGAAAGCGGACAAGATCGATTTTCCGCTGCGCAGCTCTTCCTTGATCCGTTCATAGGTAATGATGTTCGCGTCCACCGCCATCCCGACGCCGAGCACGAAGGCGGCGATGCCGGGCAAGGTGAGGGTTGCGTTCAGCGCAATGTAGATCAGCAGGAGCAGCCAGGTAAATACGATCAGCATCAAGCAGGCGATAAAGCCGGGCGCCCGGTAATAGAACAGCAGGAACAGCAGGATCAGCCCAAAGGCGATTATACCGGCCAGCAGCGTGTTGTTCATCGCCTGCAGCCCGAGCGTCGCGTCCACCGCGTTCGTATATTTCTCCGTCAGCTTGAGCGGAAGCGCCCCCAGGTTGATCGTATCGCGGATTTCCTTGGCTTCTGCCAAAGAATATCCTTCAATTACAGCGGATCCATTTGTCATCACTTGCCTTACGTAAGGAGAACCAAGCACGCGATCATCAAGCTGAATTGACATTCGCTTGCCAACAAGCTCCTCAGTTACTTTTGCAAATTTATCTTTATCAATAACTTCAATACTTACCACAGGCTGGTTATTTTCATTGTAAACTATCTTGGCGGCGTTCGGCACGAAATCGCTGCCGTTCATGACCACATCGCCCGCCTCGTTGCGGAACGTCAGGTTTGCGGGCTCCTTCAGCATTTTCCGGACTTCGCCCTGATCGGCGACGCCGGCGATCCGCACGCGAATGCGGTTCGTGCCTTCCGTTGTGATGTCCGGCTCGGCAACGCCCGCCGCATCGACCCGGTCCTGAAGGCTGTGCGCCGTCTGGGTCAGCGACTCGGGTGTTACGCTTTGCCCTTCTTGAATCGGAGAAGCTTCATACAAAATTTCGAAGCCGCCCTTCAAATCCAGCCCCAGTCTCACATGTTTCATGATATAGGGGGTGGATACGCCGACAGCGGCCAGAATCAGCAGGACGGACAAAACAAAAGCGGTGAATCTTTTGGTATCCATGGTTCCGACGAAATCTCCCTTCAAAGTCCAATATTCCTATTATACCTGCGTCCAAAATACCCGTCAATTTGCGAAACCGGCGGAATCGACCGCCTTTCTCCGCGTTGCTGCGCCATTCCCCCGCTTCCTGAAAGCCATCGCCGCTTGAGCCGGTCCGCTTCCGTAACGGCCCGCCGCGAGGACGGGGGACGGAAGAAGACGGGCGCCAGCGGATGCTCCCTTGATTCGGAAAACGGGGGTCGGCCTCCCGCCGGAGGCCAATCGGCGTTTTCCATGTACGCCAACCTACCTTGCTACGTTTGCCGGGCGAATAGGTTTCAAGAAAAATAGCCCCTTGGCGGGGGCGCAGAGCCGAATCGGAAATCCGGCGCTAAATGTCCTCGGGAGACGGTTCCGATCGTTAGAAGGGAGCCCCTTTAAACGCTTGCATGGTCATCCAGTTCATGAAATCCGTCGCCTTGAGCGACAGGATATCGTTGACCATTCCGTGCAGCGCGGGAAAGCCCTTTTTGTGGTAGCGAGCGCTGACACAGTTCCAGATGTCCTCCGGGGTGACTTTGTCATACCCGAGCAGGGCGAATTCCTCCGCTTTGCTCTTGCACAAGCCTGCTGCTATTCTCGTCAGTTCCGCTTCGTCTGGCCCGTTTCCCCGCTCGTCCGCTTCCAAGACAGGCACCCCCTTCTCAATTCCGTATTCGTATTGCGCCGGAGCAAACCCGGCCTTTCTCCACTTCGACACGGCGGGACGCAAATCCTCCGCTTCCCGGCCGGCGCCGCAAAAAAAGGCATGAAATCGGACAGGTCCGGCATAAGCATCATGGTATCGGCAGCCCGTCCACTCCCGGCCGGGCGCCTCTTCATCACTATACTCCAAATCGGGAACCGGAGGAAGAGATTCTCTTGGAAAAACAGAAGCAAACCTTTATCCAGGGAACGATGATTTTGCTGGCGGCCGGGATCATCAACCGGCTTCTGGGTTTCATTCCGCGCATTGCTCTTCCGAGGATCATCGGGGCGGAAGGCGTCGGTCTGTTCCAGATGAGCTATCCGTTCCTTATCGTCGTTCTGGCGCTCGTATCGGGCGGCATCCCTCTCGCAGTGGCCAAGCTGGTGGCGGAAGCGGATTCGCAGGGAGATCCGCGCCGGATCAAACGGATTCTTCACGTGTCCTTGACGTTCACCTTAATGCTGAGCCTGCTTTTTGCGGGGATTTGCACCGGTGCCGCACCTTGGCTGACCCGGCTGCTTTTTCCCGACACACGGGTAATGTACGCCTTCCTGTGCCTGAGTCCGATTATTCCCATCGTCGGCGTCTCCTCCGTTTTCCGGGGTTACTATCAAGGCATGCAGAACATGATTCCGTCCGCTCTGTCCCAGGTGATCGAAACCGTGGTGCGGATTTTCGGCATGCTGGCCTTTTCCGTTCTCCTGCTGCCTTACGGTTTGGCGGCGGCGGCGGCGGGCGCGATGGGCGGCACGCTGCTCGGGGAAGTGGCCGGGCTCGCCGTTCTGCTGAACCATTATCTGCGGAACCGGACAGCCGACTGGAAAAAGCGCGCCGGGTCAGGCGAGGCCGATGCCAAAAGGGCCGCCGACCGCCTCGTGTTCCGCAAGCTGATGCGCGTTTCCATTCCGGTAACCGCAAGCCGTCTGGCCGGTTCTTTTTCGTACTTCTTCGAATCGGTGCTCACCGTCCAAAGCCTCGCCATCGCCGGCGTGGCCACCGCGGTAGCCACGACCCAGTACGGCGCGCTTCAAGGGATGATCATTCCCGTTCTGCTTTTGCCGGGCGTGCTTACCTCCTCGCTTTCCGTTTCGCTGATTCCGTCCCTGTCCGAGGCGGCCGCCCGGGGAGATATGACGACGGTTCACAAACGGCTGCATCAATCGCTGAAGCTCGCTTTGGTTACGGGAGCGCCTTTTGCCGTCTTTATGCTCGTGCTGGCCGATCCGATCTGCTATTACTTGTATAACAACAGCGAAATCGGCATGATGCTCCGCATGATGGCCCCCGCCGCTATTTTCATTTACTTTCAAGGTCCGCTTCAGGCCTCGCTGCAGGCGCTGGACCGGCCCGGCATCGCGCTCGTCAATACCCTTGTCGGCGCAGCCGTCAAGCTGGCGCTGATTTTTTTCCTGGCTTCGCAGCCGGACTTCGGGATTCTCGGCGCCGTGATGGCGATCATCGTGAACATTATGCTGGTCACCGCGCTTCACTGGACGAGCGTGTCCCGCCTGCTGCGCTTTTCCATGCCGATGACGGACTTTCTCAAAGTAGGGCTTCTGGCAGCTGCGCAGGGCTATCTGTGCACCCGCATCATGGGGTCGGACTGGGTGCACGGCCCGCTCCTCCGGTTTCTGGCCGCCGCCGGAGCCGGGTCGTTGTTTTACCTGGCCGGAATCGTGCTGCTGCGCCTCATCGACAAAGATGACCTCGGCAAGCTTCCGCTGATCGGAAAAAGGTGGCGGAACCGCTGATACGAAAAGGCATATCCATCCGGGCTTGGCCATAGGATGGTGGTAAGAGAACCGCGAACCGGTCTTTGCATCCGTCCTTCACGCCGGCCGCCGCCAAATGGCGCAGCCCGGCGAAGATAAAAAGGAGGTTGTCCACATGAACATGCCAAGAAGCGATAAAACGCCGGTCGTCGCGCCCATCCTGGGCGGGTTGGTCTGGTCCTTCGGCTGGATGGCGGCCGGCGCGCTCGTGCTTTCGCTGCTGCTGACGTTTGCCAACCAGTCGGAGGATTCTCTCCCCGCCGGCGCCTTCGCCATTCACGTGCTTGCGTCTGCGGTCGGAGGCTTTGCCGCCGGACGAAAAGCAGGTGCCCGCGGCTGGTACACCGGGGGCGCGACCGGGCTTTTGTATGCGGCCATCCTTTACCTGATCGGCTTTTTGAGCTTCGACCATTCGTTTCATCCGCAGGCGCTGCTTCTGATCGGGGCGACCTTTCTGGCCGGCGCGCTGGGCGGCATGATCGGGGTCAACCTGAAAAAGTAGCCGCACCAAAAAAGATCCGCTCCCGAGGGAGCGGATCTTTTTTGGTGCGCATGTTCTTCCCTGCCGGCCGGAGCTTACTCCGCCGCCGAGGAAGATACGATCGACCGGACCGCCGAGCGGTCAAAGGTCATTTTGGTGGCGTCGTTGACGCGAATGACAACGGTGTCGTTGTCCAGCTCCAGCACCGTGCCGTGCAGACCGCCGATGGTGACAATCTTGTCGCCCTTCTTGAGGCTGCTCAGCATTTGACTCGTTTTCTTCTGGCGTTTCTGCTGCGGGCGGATCATCAGGAAATACAAAATCGCAAACATGGCCACGATGTAGATGATGGTCCAGGTTCCGCTGCCCATGGCGCCGCCTCCTGCGTTCAAATACATGGTATTCCCCCCTTTTCCGCTTGCCGGGATCGTGTTTAGAAGCCTTTGTCGTTGTCCTTCATGCCGTACCGCTCAAAAAACTCGTCGCGGAAATCGCCGAGGCGGTCTTCCGCGATCGCCTGACGGACCTTCGCCATCAGGTCGAGCAAGAAATGGAGGTTGTGGTACGTGGTCAGCCGAATGCCAAATGTTTCGTCCGCCTTGATGAGGTGGCGGATATACGCGCGCGAATAATTGCGGCACGTATAGCAACCGCATTCCGGATCGAGCGGACCGAAATCTTCCGTATGCTTGGCGTTTCGGAGGACAACCCTTCCGCCGCTTGTCATGACGGTTCCGTTGCGGGCTATTCTCGTCGGAAGCACGCAGTCGAACATATCGATGCCCCGCATCGCGCCTTCAATCAGGCAATCGGGCGAACCGACCCCCATCAAATAACGGGGCTTGTTCGCCGGCAGCAGCGGCAGCGTATACTCTAACACTTCGTACATCAACGGCTTAGGCTCGCCTACACTCAGTCCACCAATAGCATACCCCGGAAAATCAAGGGAAGTCAAATCGTTTGCGCTCTGTTTGCGCAGGTCCTCGTACATGCCTCCCTGCACAATGCCAAAGAGCGCCTGATCGTGCGGACGGGCATGGCTTTTGAGGCAGCGCTCGGCCCAACGGGTTGTGCGCTCCAGGGATTTTTTGGCGTATTCGTATTCGGCCGGATATGGCGGGCATTCGTCAAACGCCATCATAATATCCGAACCGAGCGCGTTCTGGATCTCCATCGCCTTCTCTGGCGACAGGAACAGCGCATCCCCGTTCAGGTGGGATTTGAAGTGAACGCCCTCCTCGGTAATCTTGCGCATGTCGCTCAGGCTGAACACCTGAAAGCCGCCGCTGTCGGTCAGAATGGCTCGGTCCCAATTCATGAACTTGTGCAGGCCGCCCGCTTTTTTGATCAGCTCGTGGCCGGGGCGCAAAAACAGATGATACGTGTTGCTGAGGATGATCCCGGCGCCCATTTCCTTGACTTCCTCCGGGCTCATCGTCTTGACGGTCGCCTGCGTGCCTACCGGCATGAAGCAGGGCGTGTCGATGACGCCGTGCGGCGTGTGCACCCTTCCCAGCCGGGCGCCCGTCTGTTTGCAGGATTTGATAAATTCGTACGTTACCGCTGCCATGTTTACCTCCGCTTCTTCATTTCCCGAACGGGTCTCTGTAGACGAACATTGCATCGCCGAAGCTGAAAAACCGGTAGCGCTCCTTCACCGCTTCCCGGTACGCCTGGAGCACGTTCTCCCTCCCGGCCAGCGCGCTGACCAGCATGACCAGCGTGGACTTCGGAAGATGAAAATTCGTGACGAGCGCGTCCACCGCCAGCACCGGAACTCCGGGATACAGGAAAATGTCCGTCCAGCCGGAACCGGCTTCCAGGGGAGCGAAGCCTTCGGCTTTTACACCGCCCTCCGCCCCCGCGTTTTGCGCCTTCTTTGCGGCCAGCGCCGCGGCCGTCTCCAGCGTGCGCGCCGACGTCGTACCGACGGCGACCACCCGTTTGCCCGCGCGTTTGGTCTCGTTTACCGCCTGTGCCGTCTCCTCGGGCAAAATGTAAAACTCGGCGTGCATCTCATGCTCCTCGACCCGCTCCGCCGAGACGGGCCGAAACGTCCCGAGTCCGACGTGCAGCGTCACATAGGCCAGCCGAACGCCCTTCTCTTCAATCCGGCGAAGGTACTCGCGCGTAAAATGCAGCCCCGCTGTCGGAGCGGCGGCCGAGCCTTCGTGCCGGGCGTACACCGTTTGGTAACGCTCCTTGTCCTCCAGCCGTTCCTTGATGTAAGGCGGAAGCGGCATTTGCCCCAGTCGGTCCAAAAGCTCGTTAAAGATGCCTTCGTATTCAAACCTCAGCACGCGTCCGCCCATGTCGCTCTCTTCCTCGACGACTGCGGCCAAAAGCGGCGCGCCGCTATCGGTTTCGCCGCCGAAAACGATCCGGGCGCCGCTTTTCAGCTTTTTGCCGGGCTTGACCAGCGCTTCCCAACGGTCCTCTCCCAACTCCCGCAGCAGCAGAACCTCTGCTTTCGCCCCGGTGTCCGCCTTCATGCCAAAAAGCCGGGCTGGAATCACCCGTGTGTCGTTCAACACGAGCAAATCCCCGGCTTGCAAAAGATCGACCAAATCGCCGAACCGGCGGTGTGCGATTTCCCCGGTGTCCCGGTTCAGCGTCATCAGCCGCGATTCCGTCCGATTGGCCAGAGGAGTCTGCGCAATCAGCTCCTCCGGCAGGTCGTAATCAAATAGATCCACATTCATTGGCTGTCATCCTTACTGTTTCACGATGGTGGCTCCCGCAAAATAATGGGTCAGGATGTACTTGTAGTCCTTCCCGTCGCGGGCAAATCCGACCGCGCCGTATTGGGACATGCCCAATCCGTGGCCGTATCCCTTGCCGGTGATCAGGAACCGCGTATCCTTGGTCGCCACGCGCGTTGTTCCCTGTGCGTTCACGACCAGAAATTCCTTGCCCACTGCCGCGTTCGGGTTGGTAGCCGTCGCGGCGTAGAGCGGTCCGGTCCGCTCGGGATAATCCGCCCGGGCTCCGTTTGCGCCTAATACAGTATACCTGCCGGTCTGTTCGATTTCAAACATGGTCGAGGGCAATCCGCCGAGGAACGAGCGGAAGCCGTCAGGCGATTTCGGCGCGTAGGTTTCGCCGTTGATCCCAAGAGAGATCGCCCGGCCGGATTCTCCGCGGCCGTTAACCTCCAGCGTCTTCAGGGCGTTCACCGGGAAGCTGGCGTTAATCTTCGGCAAAAGCTGCGAAGCCGTGAAGTAGCGCGTCCAGCTGTAGGCCGTCGACTCGTCCGCCTTGCCGACGAATACCACTTCTTCCCCGCTCGCCAGCTTGCCGAGCACCGGGCTGATGGAATCGTTGGCCGCCGGGATGGTGCGGATGTTGGCCGATTCCGTGGCTGCGTAAAGCGGCAGGCCCGCCGCGCTTTTTGCTCCTGTCGCCCGCAGCAGGTCGGAGCGCACATACCCCGTCGAACCATCCGCGCGCATAATCCGGTACCAGGGGAGCTTGTTCAGCTGCGGGTAGGTGTCCGGGCTTTCGACGCTTTTGAGGTAGGACACCTTATTGCCCCACACCTCGGAGCCGTCCGCTGTCTGTCCTCCGGCATTGGAGGAAAAGAAGGCGTCGACCAGCGTGCTGCCGACCATGAGCACCTCGCCCTTGGTGGCTTCAACCGCTTCCGTGACATCGTCGGCTTCTTTTCCGTAATAGGCTTGGTCGAGCGTGGTATCGGTCAGGTTCGCGATTTCGTATTTGACACCGGCTTTTGCCGAATACGTGCGGGCCGCCACGGCCTGCGCCTTGAGCGCCTCCAGCGGATACCCCGAGCCGAGCTCCGCATGCACGACCGAATACAGGTACTGCTCAAAAGGAAGCTCGTTGATGACGGCCAGTTTGCCATTGTGGCGGGAGAGCTCGAACGAACCGTTGTAGGAAAGCTTTTTCTCGGCTACCGTTATTTTGGCGCCGGCGGGCGCAATCCATACTTTTTGCCCCGTTCCGTTAAACACATACTGCTCCGCGCCCCCCGTGCCGGACGAGGTGGAGCCGACTTCTTCGTGCTTCAGCAAATAAGGAAGGGCCGGGTCGACCGGGTCCAGCTTCACGTTTTTTACCGCTGCGGAAAAGCTTTTTTGCAGCGCGGTCAATGCTGCGCTGTCGGCTTCCCCGCCCGTCCACAAGGAGAAGGCCGGCTTTCCTGCGTTTTCATGCACCGCCAGCTCGACCGAAAGGCCCGCCTTCTGGAGCTCGTCCGCCTTTTTCTCCGCGTCTGCCTGGGTCGCAAACGTTCCCGCGTTCAGGTAATAGGGACCGGCGATGGCGGCCGTTTTGGCATAGGCGGCCGTCGAAGGCGTCTTAAGCATTTCAGTGCGCGTGGATTCCGCTTCCTGCTTGGTGTTATAGCTTCCGCCGTATACACGATAGAACGGCTTTCCGCTCTTTTCGGTTTTGTAGACTGCAGCGCCGCTTCCCGCTGCCGCAGCCGCGGCTTTCGCTTTGGTAAAGTCGTCGGTTTCCAGCAGCCGGACGCGATAGCCGTCTACGCCCGCCCGGAAGCTGGTCTTCGCCGGAAGCGTAAACCAGCTGCGCACGCCTTTGCTGTCGCGGACGCCGATCTTGAGGCCTTTGTCGGAGGAAAACCCGGCGGTCGGAACCGTCGTGTTGAATTTACCGGAGTTCAGATACAGCGCTACGCGAAACACATCGGGAAGCGCCGTGGCCGCCTGGGCCGCGG
Organism: Gorillibacterium sp. sgz306347; assembly: GCF_059735245.1. Classification (NCBI taxonomy): domain Bacteria; kingdom Bacillati; phylum Bacillota; class Bacilli; order Caryophanales; family Paenibacillaceae; genus Gorillibacterium; species Gorillibacterium sp. sgz306347. The sequence goes on along the minus strand of NZ_JCAPET010000003.1, from coordinate 4,881 downwards.
GTACGAGAGGGAGCGGCGCCGACGACGCCACAAAAAAAGAGGCCGCAAGCAATCCGCAGACGCCCCATAACCGCTTTCTTTTCATGTTTGATGTCTCCTTTTCGTGAATCGGTCGTTCAGGACAGGCAGGGTCCTTTTGAAAGGTTAGACTCGCGGGGCTGGCAAAAGTTGCTCCTTCCGCCGAAAAAGGCGGCCGGCGGGCCATCGCGAAACCCGGAAAAGGGCATGAAACCAAAGGCTTCAGCCAACCTGGAAACTTTGCGTGAAACCAAAGGCTCCGGCTCAGCGTGAAACCGAAGGCTCCGGGCCTTCAAAACGTGGCTCTGCGTGAAACCGAAGGCTCAGGGCCTTCAAAACGTGGCTTTGCGTGAAACCGAAGGCTCTGGGCCTTCAAAACGTGGCTTTGCGTGAAACCAAAGGCTCCGGGCCTTCAAAACGTGGCTCTGCGTGAAACCGAAGGCTCCGGGCCTTCGCTTCCTTCTTTCGTCGCTGTTGTTTTCGGGGGCCCGATTAAAAATGGATCACGGTGGAAGGCCCCCGAAAACAAAGGCGAACGCTTCGCTTCTGCAGAAGGAACCGGGCCCTGCGCCTTCTCTTTCACGCGGGAATTGACTGTTGCCGGCTCAGCCGGAAACACTGCATGCTTGGCAGACAGGCAGCGCGCCTCGGAATGCGCTCCGCGAGGCGGAAGTGAGTCCGGCAGCTTCCGCAGGGAAGCGCGCGTAAGTGCCAGTCCCAGGTCACCGGCGGGTACCCTGCAAATGCGGACGGCCCGCTTACCGGTCGCGATGCGGCTTGCCGTCCGCATGGATGCGGCAGGCGCCGTTTTCGCAATCGTCGGTCATGCCGAACAGACGGTAGCGGTGGCGGGCAATGAGCTTGTAAAGCGCGTCCGCCGTTCGCTTCATACCGGGCAGTCTGGAGAGAGCCGCCAGCCAGGACAGGCCGCGGACATCCCGGAGAATCCGGAGAACGGCTTCCGCGCCGCGGTAAACAGTGCCCCGGCCGTCGATTACGTGCAGCTCCGCCAGAAGACGCTCTGGATCAATGCCCGGGGGCAAGTCTGCCGGCTCCGCTTCCTGCAGCGGGAGCATGCGCAGATCGGAACGGACGTGCAGCCGGGAAAGCGTGCCGACCGTGCGCAGGCACAGGTTGCAGCGGCCGTCGTAAAGCAGCGTGAGCCGTTCCATCGGCTACAGCTCCCAGGAAGTCTGTCCGCCGCCTGCGCCGGGCTGGCGCGGCGGTTCCAGGCCCAAATGCTTGTAGGCAAGCGGGGTGGCCGTGCGTCCGCGCGGCGTCCGCTGCAGGAAGCCGATCTGCAAAAGATACGGCTCGTACACATCTTCAATGGTCTGGCTTTCTTCGCCGATCGTGGCCGCGATCGTGTCGAGTCCAACCGGCCCGCCTTTGAAGTTGGTGATGATCGAATGCAGCAGCTTGTGGTCGATTTCGTCCAGGCCCAGCTCGTCGATGCGGATTTGCTTCAAGGCGGCGCGGGCAATTTCAATCGAAATGACGCCGTCTCCCTTCACCTGGGCGAAGTCGCGGACGCGCCGCAGAAGCCGGTTGGCGATCCGCGGCGTCCCCCGCGAGCGCATGCCGATTTCCCGCGCGGCTTCCCCGATAATCTGCACGTCCAGAATATCGCTCGACCGGCTTACGATAAATTCGAGCTCGTCCTCCGTGTAATACTCCAGCCGGCACACTACGCCGAAACGGTCGCGCAGCGGCGCGGACAAAAGTCCGGCGCGCGTCGTCGCGCCGACAAGCGTAAAAGGCGGCAGATCAAGCCGCACCGACCGGGCGCTCGGCCCTTTGCCGATCATGATGTCGAGAGCGAAGTCCTCCATCGCCGGGTACAGCACTTCCTCGACGGTCCGCTGCAGCCGGTGAATTTCGTCGATAAACAGCACGTCGCCCGCCTGCAGATTGGTCAAAATCGCAGCCAGGTCCCCCGGTCTTTCGATGGCGGGTCCCGACGTGGTGCGAATGTTCACGCCAAGCTCGTTGGCGATAATATTGGAGAGCGTCGTCTTGCCGAGACCCGGCGGTCCGTAAAGCAGCACATGGTCCAGCGCTTCCTTCCGCTGTTTGGCCGCTTCGATATAAACCTTCAGGTTTTCCTTGGCGTTTTTCTGCCCGATGTATTCCGAAAGGTAGCGGGGACGCAAGCTCAATTCCGCGCCCGCATCCTCCATCATCAGATTGGCGGATATGATCCGGTCTTCCACTGCGGTTCCTCCTTTCCGCCTTATCCTTTAAACAGTGCGGCAAGCGCCAGCTTGAGCAGCGCGTCGACGCTTTCCGTGCCGTCCGCCTTCTGCTGCACGGCGGGTTTCACACGGTCCGCCTCGGCCTCCGTATAGCCCAGCGCCTGGAGCGCCAGCTTGACTTCCCCCCAGGTGCCGCCGCCCACATTCCCGCCTGCGGCGCCAACCGCGGCCGGGACAAGCGTTTCGAGCCCACCGGGCGACAAATCAGACAGCTTGTCCTTCAAGTCCAAAATAATCCGCTGCGCGGTTTTCTTGCCGATGCCCGGCAGCCGTGTCAAAAAAGCAACGTCCTCCTGGTAGATCGCGGCGATGACCGCCTCCGGCCGCCCGGCCGATAAAATGCCCAGCGCCACGCGCGGCCCGATGCCGCTTACGTCCAGCAGCTTGCGGAACAGCGCCTGCTCATCCCGGCTGGAGAAGCCGAACAGAAGCACCGCGTCCTCCCGCACATGATAATGAATAAAAAGCGTGACCAGATGATTTTCCCGGGGCTCCACTCCGTAAGGGTTGGCGCAAAAAACGCGGTAACCGACGCCGTTCACGTCCACCACGACATAATCGTTTTCCCGGTGGGCCAGTTTTCCTGTGAGATAGTCGATCATCGTTTCAGCACCCCGTTTATTTTCTCGGTCAGCGTATGGGAATGGGCATGGCAGATGGCGATGGCGAGCGCGTCCGCGACGTCGTCCGGCTTCGGAACGGCGGAAAGGTTCAAAAACATCCGCGTCATCTCCTGCACCTGCCGCTTCTCCGCCTTGCCGTAGCCGACAATGGCCTGCTTCACCTGCATGGGCGTGTATTCGGCCACCGGAAGCCCTTTTTGCACAGCCGCCAGAATGGTTACGCCCCGCGCCTCGGCAACGGTCATCGCCGTGGTCACGTTCCGGTTGAAAAACAGCTTTTCGATCGCGACCGCTTCCGGCTCATACTTCTCGATCAGGTGCACCATGGAGTCGTAAACATCCTTAAGCCTCTGGCCCGGGTCGGTATGGGCTTCGGTCTGAATCGATCCGTATTGCACGGGGGTTAGCCGGCTGCCCGCTTTATCGATAAACCCGAAACCGACGATCGCGATTCCCGGGTCAATTCCCAAAATACGCAAAAGAATTCTCTCCTTCTTCAAACAAGCGAACATATGTATCCTTTTTATTATAGCAGATAATCCCTCAAAAAAGCACCCGAATCCCCGAGATCGGCAAAAAAGCCTTCCCGCCGGGGAAGGCTTGAGCTGCCTGCTTTAACGGCGGCATTCGCCGGTTGGGCCGCAAGCAAAATCGCTGAACGTGGACAGCACGCTGTTGAATTCGGTCAAATCGGCCACGCGGATGCCCTCGTTCAGCTCGGTCCAGATTTGTTCGGGGAGACTGGTTCTCAGGTGCTCGACATTCAGCTGAAAAAAGGTCCGGATTACATTGTTGTCACGGGGCTCGCCGTCATACAGGTTGAGGTTCCCTTCCGCATCAATGCCGAACACGGCGTTTTCTTTGCAGCGGGGGGACAGGTCCTGGACCGTCTCGCAAAAACGGACGCTGCCGTTCGGTTCCAGCAGAAGCTTCCATTCCGGATGCTCGCCGCATAAAGACGCGATCCGGGCGGGCTCCAGCTTGCCCAGATGGATGGTCTCTTCTCCGCAAACATACCGCTTTTCCAAATAGGTTTCCCGGGCCGCGCCGCTTTTTCGAATCCGCTCCAGAACGCTGCGGCTTTCTCGGGGTGGAGTAGTTTCAGCAAAAGTCTCCACTGCGGAGTTTTTTGCCCGGAATGCCGCAGTCTCACCCGATTCTCCGGCGGACGGACGCCCGCCCTCCATTGACCGGGCTGCCGCCGGACTTGCCACAGAGCATATTCCCAGAGCCAGCGCCAACACCCCGGCGAGCGAGACGGTTTTTTTGGTGGCGCGAAGGCGTTTCTTGATGCGCTTCATCATGCCGGACAGGCGCATGGTCGTTCCCTTCCTCCGAATTTTTCGTTAGTTTTACCCGGAGGAAGGGAATTATTCTTCCCTTGGGGCTGCCTCTGCGATGCTTACCGGTTCAGCCAGGGCAGATTGCGGGCGCTTTTGCCGGATGAACGTTTCCGCTTGCGCGTGACCGCGTGAAGCGTAACCTTGGAGCCGGACGACTTCTTTTTGCGGGGGGCGGATTTTGCACCGGCTTCTTTTCCGTAAGCGTCGTTAAGGGTTACCGTCTCCTCCTCCTCCCGATAAGCGGGGGGAGACCATTCCCCCTCCGGTTCGGCTTGAATGCCGGGCTGGTTGTAATAGGCGGCTGCCGGGTAAGGAACCGGGCCGTATTCAGGCCGGAATTCTCCCGAAAAGGGATAGCCGTAACCGGCCGCTCCCGGGACGGCGCCATAAGGGGCCGCGCCTTGCATGCCATGCACGCCTATCGTCCAAGGCGACGACGGATAGCCCGGATAACCGGACCAGCCTGCGGTCTGCATGCCGTAAGCGTCGCCCCACTCCGGTTTGCCTTTCGATGCGGAAGCGGGAGAAACCTCCGGCTTGCCGTTTTCTCCGCCGTAAGCCTCGGCCGGCAGCACGCTCGGGCCCATGTTCGACGGATAAAACGACTCCGGCTGTATCCCCGGCGCCATGTTCGGCTGCATC
>NZ_JCAPET010000029.1:0-58261 GCF_059735245.1 Gorillibacterium sp. sgz306347 | reverse complement strand
CGAGCCAAATAAGCTCCGTGGCAACCGTTAGATTTTGAAAAGCTTTATTTTAAGCCAAATAAGCTCGCTGGCAACCGTTAGAATTTGTCTGGCCCCTTCCGGCGCCCCATGACCAAAGCTCCCGGGGCGTGATGGATATTGGACCACGACATAGCCAAAAAATCCACCCTGAACTAACGCAACTTCATTTTCATTTTCTGTGGTGCCGTCAGGGCATGGGAGGCTAACGGGTAACGACATCTGAACAAAGCGAGATCAAAGAAAAGGCCATCCCGCAATGGGATGGCCTTAAACTTGCCGTTTCAGAGAGCGCAGAGAACCGTAACCTAAATAAGAGCAAGTTTTTTTGAAAAAATTCGTAGCAGGTATGGAATTTCCTTTCTTGACGGGGGAAATTATCATATAGCCAAAACGGCAACAGGTCAAGTAATTTTGCGAAATAGAGTAAGATAGCGAGCATCCACCCATTAAAGTTAACACATAAAGAATTTAGAGTAACAAAATCAACTCTACAGTGATTTCCTTTTTTTGGAGCTTTCCGTTATGGTATCTACATGAATAAGACGAGGAGTTGTCGATATGTTTCAATCCCCACTTCGATATAATAAAGACATATTGATCAACAAAAGAGTTGATCTGAAGTACCTTCTTTACTTACCTAATGACTACCTTTCATCCAACGAAAAATGGCCCGTCATCCTTTTTCTGCACGGACGAGACCAGCGAGGGGAAGATACGGAACTTCTAAAGATTAGAGCTCTTCCTCAAATTATAGAGGGTGGTAAAGATTTTCCGTTTATCGTAATCGCACCTCAATGCCCCAGCTACTATATCTGGCCGTTCGTATTTGATGGAATTATTGCCATTGTTGACGAACTGATTTCAAAATATCCGGTTGATGAAAAGAGAATCTATCTTACGGGCCTAAGTATGGGGGGATTCGCAACTTGGGATTTGGCAATGGAGTACCCAGAGAAGTTTGCAGCTATAGCGCCAGTATGTGGCGCCGGTTCTAAAGAAAGAGTAAAAACGTTGAAAAATGTTCCTGTTTGGGCGTTCCACGGTGCAAAAGATGATGTTGTTCCCCTTGAAGAAGCCAGAGAATTAGTCGATGCTTTACAAAGCGTTGGAGGAAATGCCCAACTGACGGTCTACCCTGAAGGAACACATGATGCTTGGATGGAAACCTATCAAAATCCTGGTTTATACGAATGGTTTCTTAAAAACAGTTTGTGACCGCATGAGATTGGCAAAAAACTTGTTGTTACACAGCAGCCTTATACATACACCAAGAAAGGACAGAGGCGCCCGCCCTGTCCTTTCTTTATGGACTCCAGGGTTACAGTTCGACTCGCCAGTTGCCCATCATCTTGGCGACTCCCGGATCGCGGTACGATAAGAACAGACTCTCCCGCGTATCGAGAGTGGAGATTTGCTCCATATCGTCCGCGCTCAACGCAAAATCGAAAATGTCGAAGTTTTCGACGATCCGCTCTTTGCGTACCGACTTTGGAATGACGACAATTTCGCGTTGAACAAGCCAGCGCAACACGACCTGGGCGACGGATTTGTTGTGTTTTTCCGCGATCGAGGTCAGTATTTCGTTGCCAAACATCTGGTTTCGTCCTTCCGCGAACGGCGCCCACGACTGGTGCTGCACGCCCTGCTCCTTCAAGAACGCAGCGCTCTCGGTCTGCTGGTAGAACGGGTGCGTTTCAATCTGGTTAACGGCGGGCGCGATTTCGTTATGCACCATGAGATCCATCAGGCGGTCCGGCATGAAGTTGCTGACCCCGATGGCCTTGATTTTGCCTTCCCGGTACAGCTCTTCCATCGCGCGCCAAGTGCCGTAATAATCGCCGAACGGCTGGTGAATCAGGTACAGATCGAGATAGTCGAGCTGCAGCTTCTTCAGGGATTTGGCAAACGCCAGCTTGGCACTCTCGTAGCCGGCATCCTGAACCCAGATCTTGGTGGTGATGAACAGCTCCTCACGCGGCACACCGCTGCGCTTGATCGCGCGTCCGACCGCTTCCTCGTTCAGGTAACCGGCGGCGGTGTCGATCAAGCGGTAACCGGCCGACAGCGCCTCGTACACCGCGTTCTCGCACTCTTCAGCATCGGGAATCTGGTAGACGCCGAAGCCCAGGATCGGCATTTTTACACCGTTGTTCAAGGTTACCGTTTGCATTTCGATTCCTCCTCTTGTTCAAATGGATACCGGCAACCGGCGTATCCCGGAAATCGGGGACGGGAGCGGGGCTCCGCTTACGGCACCGTTGCCTTACAATAAGCTTAATCCCTTCGTGTTACACGAAGGCAAGAGGCTGTTATTCTTTTTTTTCAAGGGGGAATCCGCATGTATACGGTCAAAGAAGCCGCTCAGATCACGGGGCTCACCGAGCATGCCGTGCGCTTTTATACGGATAAAGGGCTGGTGCCAAGCTTACAGCGCAATGAGAACAACATTCGATTGTTCAACGAAGAATCGATCAACTGGCTGCATGGCATCAAATGCCTCAAGCAATCCGGAATGCCGATCGATGTCATTAAAACGTATATTGATTTATGCCTCGAGGGGGATTCCACCATTCCGCAACGCTACGCACTCATGATGAAGCATAAAGAGGCTGCGTTTGCCAAGCTCGAAGAGGCCAAACGGCACGTTGCACACTTGGAGGAGAAAACCATCCTGTACCAAGCCATCCTGGAGAACCGCATCCTGGACACAACCAATCCCGCCAATTGGGATCGAATTCAGCATATGCATGGGGACGTGTTTTACTCGCGCTCCGCTCGTCAGGCGTGAGATCGTGGCAGCGTTCCAATAAAATTCTCGTGGCAGGTATTGACAAGATCACCTTATGCGAGATATATTGTGCATATACGATATGCACAATATGATGGGGAGGGATGATGAAGTGCTTGCGTTGGACATTCGAAACGTAAATAAGAGCTACCCCAATTTTCAACTTGAAAATGTATCGTTCCAATTGGAGAAAGGCTATATTATGGGTTTTATCGGTGCGAACGGCGCAGGGAAAACCACGACGATCAAATCAATTTTGAATATGACCCGCACAGATAGCGGGGAAATTCACGTATTCGGGAAAAAGATGGCCGAGTACGAACTCGAGCTGAAGCAGGAAATCGGGTACGCCATGGGCGGGGTAGAGTTCTACACCCGATGCAAAGTGAAGACCTTGACCGACGTGATCAAGAGGTTCTATGCCAAGTGGGACGAGGAAACCTACCGCCAATACCTTCGGAAATTCAAGCTGGATGAAAACAAACGGATCGCCGAGTTATCGACGGGAATGAAGGTGAAATACAATATTGCCATTGCCCTGTCCCATGGGGCCAAGCTGCTTATTCTTGACGAACCGACAAGCGGGCTTGACCCGGTTGCAAGGGACGAACTGCTGGACATTTTCCAGGGACTCGTTGCCGACGGGGAAATCAGCATTTTGTTCTCGACGCATATTACTTCCGATTTGGAGAAGTGCGCGGATTATATAACCTTCATTGAAAATGGGCGAATTGTCCGCAGCGGGGAGAAGGAAGCGTTCAAAGAATCCTATCTTCTTCTAAACGGGGCTGCCAGTCAACTGAACCAAGTGAAGGACAGCTTGATCTCCTATAAGCTGAATTCATTCGGGTTTACGGGATTGATTCTCGCGAGGGACTTCGATCCCTCCTGGAACATGAAAGCCGCCACGCCGAGCCTTGAGGAAATCATGGTCTATTTCGCGAAGAAGGAGGATGAGGATGTATAACCTGGTGATGAAGGATGTAAAATTGGCCGTGCCCCCCTTTTTTTTCTTGTTGCCTTTCTTGCTTGGTGCTTTAATGCTCATTCCCGGTTGGATTTACTTTGTTGTCCTGCTGTATTTCTGCTGGATCACGGTTCCGAATTTGTTCAACCAGTTTAAAGCCCAAAATGATCTGATGTTTACGTCGGTGATGCCCGTCTCCAAACGGGATACGGTAAAAGGAAGGGTAGCGGTTATTGTCGGCTTGGAGCTGCTGCATCTCGTGTTCGCCGCTATCTTTGGTTCCATTTCGATGATCTTGTATCCGAACGTAACCTATTTTTTCTTCCCGCCGAATATGGGGTTCTGGGGGTTGAACCTGGTCATGTTTGCGATTTTTAACCTCATCTTTATCCCGATGTTTTATAAGACGGCTTATAAATTCGGCTGGGCGCTGCTCGCCTCCGTTGCGGCCGCCATGCTTTTCGCCGGAATTGCCCAATGGCTCGGCATTCAAAGTCCGGTTGTGAACGATATTTTCTATGGCACCGGTACGCAACAAGTGACGCTCCAAGCCTTGATCCTGATCGCTGGAGTCGTGATTTTCGCGGCGCTCTCCGTCATTGCCTATCGGCTCGGGGTCAAACGATTCCTCCAAGTGGAACTCTAATGAACATCGCGATCTCGAACACCTCGGACAAACCGATTTACCAGCAGCTTTTTGAGCAAATCAGCGCCCAGATTCTGAAAGGAGAGCTGGAAAACGGCTATTGTCTTCCACCGATCCGACAAGCGGCCCAGGAGCTTAGCATCAGCGTGATTACCGTCAAAAAGGCTTGGGAAGAACTGGAGAGACGCGGGCTGATTCATACCATAACGGGAAAAGGCTGCTTTGTCGCCGAGCTGTCCTCCGAGCGAAAGCTGGAAATTCGCAATGAAATGGTCCTTAAGCAAATGCTTCTCGACATCTCCTACTACAAATCCTTCGGTCTTGCCCTGGATGACGTGATGGAGATGTTGAAGAAGGTATATTAGGCGGGGGAGCTGACGCGAAGCTCCCTCCGTTTTTTTGCCATATGCATGATGCGGAGAGCCGTATCACAAGTCATGGTAAAGCGAAGAGTGGAGTTGAATGTTGAAATAGACAGGAGGCTGCTATGATTGTGGGGAAATACGGAGCCAACCGAGAGTATTTTCAAAAAGATGTAATGAATTTGATGGTACCCATAGAAGGTGGAACTGTTGAATTGCGCGATTATATTAACCCGAATAAATGGCTTAGTTCTGATTACACTTTATCAGACCCTGGAAGAGGAACGGATAGGAAGGTTATGACATGGACGGAAACGATAGAACCTTTCTATGTCATGAAGTATCCGGTCACACAGCAGTTGTATCATTTTGTCATGAACGAGGAAGTTCTAGAAACGAATGCGGATAACCTGCCCATTACGGAAGTTTCTTGGCTAGATTCGCTAGTCTTTTGTAATAAATTGTCCAGAATACTTGGTAGGGAGGAATGCTACACCCTCAAAAACCAAAGCGAGAATACGGTATATAACAAAACAGCGAACGGCTTTCGATTGCTAACAGACGCGGAGTGGCAGTATGTGTGCAAAGCGGGGACAAAGGGGTATCGGTACGAAAGGATTGATAAGATTGCGTGGTACCAAGAAAACTCCAATGGATCCGCCCAACCAGTCGGAACCCTGCTCCCGAATCCATGGGGACTTTATGATATGGTAGGGAATGTGTGGGAATGGTGCTGGGATCTATATGATACAGAACGATATGGGGATTACAGAATCTTTCGTGGGGGAAGCTGGGCTGAAGTTGAAAACAACTGTGGTTCTACGATCAGAAGAAAGAGTATGCCGAAATTCAAGATAGACGACCTTGGCTTTAGAATAGCATGCGAAAGAAAAACCATTGGAGTTTAAAATAGTTCCTGCTGTTGGAGGTGTTCAGTCATGAGAAAAATTGTCGTGTTAGAACACGTCTCCCTTGATGGTGTCATACAAGCACCGGGCGGGACAGCCGAAGATAACAGTGGCGGCTTCGCGTATGGCGGGTGGGTAGCGCCATATTCTGACGAGATCCTCGGAACACTCCTGAAGAGGCAGATGAATTTGCCCTTCGACTTGTTGTTAGGGCGCAAAACTTATGAAATTTGGGCACCGTACTGGCCCGAGCATGCGGACGTTTGGCCAGGGGTTAACAAGGCGACCAAGTACGTAACCTCCAATACCATGACATCTGGTGAATGGCAGCCGTCCGTGCTATTAAGTGGCGATATTGTGGGAAAAATCATCCAGGTCAAGCAACAGCAGGGGCCGGATTTGCATGTATGGGGAAGCAGTGACCTCATTCAGACGCTTATGAAGCATGATTTGATCGATGTGTTCTGGCTCATGATTTACCCGATAACTTTGGGCAGCGGAAAGCGATTGTTTGCCGGCGGCACGATCCCGGCGGCATTCAAGGTGACGGAAAGCGAAGTTACTCCGAATGGCGTTATAGTTGTGAACTACGAGCGCGCAGGCTAACGATGCGCGGTCATTTGGAATAAGGAGGGGTAGGATTGATCGTTCTGAAAGATATCGGGAGGTTCCAGGAGCTGCCGGAGGTCGCAATGCATATTTACAAAGGAAATGTTCCGGCTTTGGAAACTGCAATCGCGGCAGGCTGGGACATTGAGGAGGAGATCGTACTTAGCAAGCATACGACACTTCGTCCGTTAGATCTGGCGCTCGTAACGCAGCGGATGGAGGTTATAAAGCTGCTGGTAGACCATGGCGTCAACCTGAATGTTCATCAAAATCCGGCTTTTTTGCGAGCGGTTCGTTATTGCGGGGAGGACATTGTCCGTTACATCGCGGCAAAGGGAGCCGAGATGGACCAGCTCAATCAAACGGGGTCGGGCGCATATTCACAGGCTTACTATGGCAACAAAAAAAACATTCCGCTTATTCACGAACTGGGATTGGATATCAAGCTGCATGGCGGTGCCGTCATGCGTCAAGCCGTATCGGACCATGACCTGAAGACACTCAAGTATTTGCTCGATCAGGGGGTCGACATCAATTACAATCAACCGGATAGGGTCTATCCTTATCAAGCGACTCCGTTAACGGTGGCTGCTCGCATGGGGAATATGGGCATGGTGAAATTTTTGATTGAACATGGTGCGGACATTACGCTAGCGGAAAAAGACGGCGAGCGGGCCTATACGATCGCGGTCGGCAATAAGCATACGGTTATGGCGGATTATTTGAAATCGCTGGAACCGGCTGATTTTCATCATGCGGAAAATAAGAAACACGAGCTTAAAAAATATAAATTACCCGATGAACTGGTCCGCTTTCTTACCGGAGACAAGCTGCGGCTTGAGCTGGCACCAAATGATTATAAAATCGGGTATATCGATTTTTTTGCATTGACCGATACGATTGAAATGAAAGTCGGCCGGCAAAAGCTGCTGCGTCTTTCCGCCGACATCGACAATTACTCGGAGTTGCAGTTGGTTTGGAACCCGAAAGACAAAGGCCGGATAGGCTGTTATGACGTGGAGCATCAGGCATATGCGGATTTATGCAGCTTTACCGAGTTCCTCGCGCAGCCTGACTTGCCCCTCATGAAGTTTCTTGAGGGAGAGTTGTAAATGCAGAAGATTATCTATTCGAAAAAAACCTCGGGCACGTTGACCTATTTTCCAACCGTAGCTTCAGCGGTTCAGTATGCGAATCTCGGGCTGTTTGAGGAATGGATTCAGTGTTATTTTTATTTACCCGTAAAGACACTTCGGACTTCCACCACTTTTTGACGGGAGGGACTCACTTCTTCGGGATCGTGAGGTTCCCTCTGCGTCTCATTGAACGCACCGGATGCGGAGAGGGAGACATTCTTGCAGGGATCGAAGAGGAGTCCGTACCCGACCAATCACCGCTTCTGGTTCAATATGAGGCGGGGAAGTTCTACTGCACCGTACAACAAGAGCTGCTTGCTTCGTTAAAGCATAGAAAAGTAAACGCCTATCCAACTATCATTGCCTTGAAAGGAAAGGCCGATTACAGAAGATTCAACGAGCATTTCGGGAACGTCCTCTTTTATGTAAAGGAATGATTGAGTGAACAAAAAGGCCATCCTGCGAAGGGTGGCCTTTTCACTTACTGTTACAGACAACGCGGTGAAACGTATCATTAAACTGACAAGAAAGCAGCCCAGTTATATAATTGGTACATATATCCTGCAGCTGCATTGACTAGGAGGACGTCATGCAATTTCAACCAATCTATGATGACGGGAAATTACTTCTACCGGAGATCGAAATACATCTGACAGCGAACCAGCCGATTGGCATTATCACGGACTTGAAGCGAAAGCAGCTTTTCATGAATCAATTGGCGGATCATACCCAATATTATTTATTTCGCGTTCAACAAAACGAGTACATGCGATTAAAAGTGGAAGAACTGATTACTTTCCTTATCAAAGTTTCCGAACGGAATGAACCTGTCGAGTTGTTAATGGATTATTTTGCTTTAAAAGGTGAACGGAAGGTAAAGATAAAGGACTTGAGCTCATCGAAAAGGATGTATGTAACACTGCTGCGCGTTTTTTTTGCGCATCAGCCTACCATTGTGTTGGAGGAACCTTTTTTTTACTTGGAAGAAGAGGATCGCCGTCATTTTAAACGGATTTTGGATGACCTTTCGAAAGAAAAGCAGATCATGATTTTAACGTCGAACTTAGAGGATGCCATGATTTCCTGTGATGCCATTTATCGATTGAACGAGCTCGGCTTCCGGCCATTGGATATTCAGGACTCGGAAGAGAATAAGCTGGAAGTGCAGGAACAGGATCGGGCCAATATCACCTTACAGAAGATTTATACGAAAAGAAATGACAAAGTCATTTTGTTTGATCCGCCTGAAATCGATTACATAGAAAGTATGAATGGTCTGGTCCTTGTACAGGTAAGCGGTGAAAATTATGTCAGTGCATTGACGCTGACCGAGCTTGAGCAGAGACTGTTGAACTTCGGATTTTTCAGGTGCCATCGATCCTACATCGTTAATCTGCAAAAAGTAAGAGAGATTATTACATGGACGAAGAATAGCTACAGCTTGCGGTTAAACACGGGGAAAGATGCCGTGGTTCCGCTATCCCGTTCAAAATTGCAGGAACTAAAAGTCCTTCTTAACATTTAATTTCCGGGGCAATATCGAACCGATCCAGCAGTCTAGGGTACCATTCATGCGGTCACCGCTACATTTCGGCGGGTTTTGATGGCGGGAAGCATTCCAGCTTTATATGCTTACGGCATCAACGATAAGGAAGTGGCGTTCATGGATGTGATCCAGGTAGAACATATTCGAAAGAGATTTGGAAACAAGGATGCGTTAGTGGACGTGTCCTTTTCCATTCCGAAAGGGGAAATTTTCGGTTTCCTGGGCCCGAGCGGTTCGGGAAAAACGACACTGATAAAAATTTTAACAGCGCAATTAAATCCGACAAACGGACAGGCAAACGTATTTAACGAGCCGGCGGAGAGGATGCAGCAGTCTGCCCAGAAGATGCGCTTTGGCATTTTAACGGATAACAGCGGTCTGTATGAGAGATTAACGATTGAGGAAAATCTGGAGCTGTACCGGAAGTTATATGACCTTCCCAGATCATCGATCGATAAGGTGCTGCAATTTGTGAACTTAAGCGGGGAGCGCAAAAAGAGAGTCAATCGCTTGTCAAAAGGGATGCGCCAGCGCGTCTTGTTGGCATGCGCGGTGATCCATGAGCCGGAATTGTTATTTTTGGATGAGCCTACATCGGCGCTGGACCCGGTAAACTCGGCACATATATATAAAGGCTTACGCTACTTAAATGAGAACGGGACAACGATTTTTTTAACGACGCATGATATGACGGAGGCGGAATTGATCTGTAACCGTGTAGCAATTTTGTATCAGGGACAAATTCAAACCATCGGCTCACCTAAGGAACTTAAAAAACAGCATCGGGAAAACGTAATTCGGGTCGAGTTACTCCATGGGGAGACCTACGAGCTCCCGTTCGATGAGGGGACGGCCGAGCAAATCGCCGATTGGATGAAACGAGGGGTCATTGATCGGCTGGAGACAAAAGAACCGAGTCTGGGTGATATTTTTATTAAAATGACGGGAAGTGAGTTACTATGAGTATCTCATTAAAACGTGCACGAGCGATATTTGTGAAGGATTACAAAGAGTTTTCACGCAATTATGCGATTTCCATTATGTTGATTTTTCCAATTACGTTTGCGCTTGTGCTTCGAGGTGTAAGCTCGTCTTTGCCTGGGGCTTTCGGTTTTGTTCTGAACACTTCGTTTGTGATCCTGCCGTGTTTTGTACAAGCGTGCTTGATTGCGGAAGAAAAAGAGCGGAACACGTTACGATCCCTAATGATGACCCCGGCCACGACCATGGATGTTTTAATCGGTAAAAGCACTTTGGGCTTTGTCATGTCTGCTGTTGTTCTGGCTATCGCTACGTTTGTTTTTGGCTATGAGCCAGCCAGTATAGGGGCGTTTGTGGCGGCACTCCTTCTTTCGATTCTTCTATACATTGCGATCGGGACGATATGCGGTTTATACTCCAAGACGTTGCTTGATGCATCATTATCGATAATTCCTGTGTTAATCTTATTCTATTTAGTACCTTATGGCGGAATGATGTTGGCGGATGATTATCCAATCCTGGAAGTGCTGGAGTACGCGCCAAACATTCAACTTGCGCATTTGTTGGATATAAGCCATTCGGGCTTTACGGCGGGAGCTGTATTAAAACCCCTCCTCCTTATTTTGGCATGGACGGTTGTATTAACGATTGTATCTGTTGTTTTGTATCAACGACGGTTAAAGGATGAGTAGGGAGGAGGGGGGATCCGATGAATTTTGCTGTCAAGCGGATGCGGGAATTCAAGGACCGCGATAACCGGCTTCAGCTGAAGGATTTTCCGGCATACATATCGATTCGCTATCCGGGGCAAGTCTTTTGCTTGTGGAAAGCAAAAGCCCCCGCCACATGGGCGGGAGGCTCATTCCTTGTCGGGTGCTCTAAACCCTGTGTTTCTCCATCCAGGCGGCAGCCCAGTCTACCAACTGCCGTTGGTCGAGTAAACGGACTTCGGCGTTTCCGACTTGATGAATCTTGATGTTCATTTCTTGGTCATATTCTTCTCCAAGCCGAACAAAATCTTCATCATCCACAGCCTGGGTTTCGTAGGTTACCCATTTGCGCGTTCCATTCTCCAGAATGGCGCTGCTTTCCTGGACAAACTTCTTGGAGGGGAAAGCAGCGATCGTTTCGGCCAGGTGCAGGGATGTGTTTTTATTATAGCCGACGCCTATCAGGAGTACGTACCCATGGAGCTGGTACAATTTATCCAACGGGGAGCTCTTCCCGAAGATGTTGCTTAAATCATGGTCCTGCGTCAAATAGTCGGCGTACTTGCCTACTGCGGCGACGGAACGGGCCGGGTGATCCGATCGTTTGGCGCCCGGCCATTTGCGAAATACTTCCGCCACCACGCCCATCCCGATCGCAGGGGTTATTTCCTTGTCGTAGGGCGGCCAGTGGTCCCGAATGACCGGCCACCATTCCGCGGGCACCTCGCCGTGCACTCCGGTAGAAGGGTCAAGGTTCTTCCACGTCTGGGAAGGCATCATCAAAGTGCCTCCTTCCCCGACAATTTCAAGAAGCGCTTGAATCAAGGTTTCGGCTCCGCCTACTACAAACCCCAGTTTACTTAAAGAAGTATGGACGAAGATGTGCTGTCCCTCTTTTACGCCGCATTCTCTAAACGCAAGGAGCAGGTCTTCTTTTGTTAAAATCGTTCTTGGTTCTTGCCGCTCGGTCATGTGGAAGTCCTCCTTTTTTAAATAAGCCGTATAACGGTGATCTTGTCTCTAGTACGGGTCGGCAGTTCCTTGTATTTATTCTATATTATACCGGCGATGCCTCTTTGCAACAATGCCTGCCACCGGGCGGGATTTTTTATTGGCATTCGCCCAAGCGCCCTTTCCGCGAATGCATAGGATGATTATGCCTACTCACTGAAAGGAGCGATCACATATGGGATTTTTTCCAACGCCGGGACCCGGCGGAGGGTTTCCAGGGTTTCCGGGGGGACCGGGCGGACCGGGAGGGCCGGGCGGATTTCCCGGAGGCTTTCCGGGGACTCCGGGATTCCCGGGATTTCCGGGGGGCGCACCGGGAGGTGCACCCGGAGGCTTTCAAGCGCCGACGGCTCCCCCGCCGCAATTCGTACCGCAAATGCCGGCGACCACCACGTTTGCCATCGACCCCGGCGGGATCAGACGCTGCTTGTTCCGCAACACATACATTTGGCTGAACAATGGCGAACAGTTCTGGTTTTTCCCGGTATTCGTCGGGCGTAATTCGGTTGCCGGGTTCCGATGGTTCGGTTTCTTCTGGGCGTATTTCGGCATTGATTTGAGACAGATTCGCTCGTTCACCTGCTTCTAAGGCGGACAGCGAAAGAGAACAGCCTGCGGGCTGTTCTCTTTCGTTGTGCGGTTTCTTCTGTTTGCACTGCCATTAAGAGTCCGGGGTTCAGGTTGCGGGGCCGCCACTAAATCCAGGTAATGACGGATCGGCTGGATTTGGTCGTCCTTCTTTGACTCATTAGCTCGTCGGCCGTCCGGCGGATGATCCGGATGCCGTCTTCAAGCTTTTTTTCATCCGTGCGGATAATGCTTAGGCGGCAGCTGTTCGGGCTTTCCATACTGGGAAGGTAGCAGGGCGTCATAGGAAAAACATACACGTCCTTCTGCCGAAGGGCCGCGGCCAGCTCCTCTGAAGCCAGATGATGGGGCAGCTCAAGCTGGGCAAAAATACCGCCTGTTGATTGGCTTAGCCGGAACCCCTCGTTCAAATGCCGGCTGCAAGCCTCCTGCAGAGCCCTCATTCGAATGCCATAACGTTCCCTCATCATGGCGGCGTGGCGTTGAAACAATCCGCTGCCGAGGTGAATCTCCAAGGCGGCTTGCGAAAGGACGGCTGTACTTAAATCGCTTGACGATTTGTACATGCGGAACAAAGGGAGGAAGGCTTCGGGAAGCACGACGGCACCGAGCCGCAGGCCGGGCAGCATAATTTTGGAAAAGCTTCGGATGTAGAGGACGCGGCCTGAACGATCATAGCTGAAAATGGGATCGGATTTGCTGTCCGTTTCCAAGTCTGCGAGATAGTCATCCTCTACGACATACACATCATATTTTTCCGCCATTGCTGCGATGGCTTCTTTTTCCCGCCGGGACAAGCTCATTCCGAGCGGGTTGTGGTACCGGGGAACCGTATAAAAAAACTTAATGGAATTGTTCCGAAAATGCCGTTCCAGTTCCTCAAGGTCAAGGCCTGCTTCTGTGCGGGCAATTCCGATTGCAGTGATCCCGAGGAGGTTCAATAACTTCAGCATTCCGGCATAGCAGGGCTGTTCGACCAGGATCGCCGATTTCCCATTCGGGAACGGCATGGCGGCAAACAAGTGAAGCGCTTGTTGGGCCCCGGAGACGATACCGATTCGGTCGGGTCCGGCAAAAACTTGAGAAACCGCCAGATGCCGGGATACAGCCTCGCGCAAAGAAGGGAATCCGAGCGGATCGCCGTATGCAAAAAGGCGATCTCCGTATTGGTGTATCGCCTGATTCAA
Source organism: Gorillibacterium sp. sgz306347 (assembly GCF_059735245.1). Lineage (NCBI taxonomy): Bacteria > Bacillati > Bacillota > Bacilli > Caryophanales > Paenibacillaceae > Gorillibacterium > Gorillibacterium sp. sgz306347. The sequence continues at coordinate 44,801 of NZ_JCAPET010000029.1, read as the reverse complement.
CCCGTGCTGAATTTCATCATTGGGGATCAAACCGGGTTCCGGTGCAGCCGCGGCGAAATCAATCCGCCCTTCCGGCCGATCCTCAGACTTGCCATCACGAACGAGCACGTAATGGCCGCTCTTCGGTACCGAGTATATCAGGTGTTCCTTTTCCAATTCAGCGATGGCCCGGATTACGGTGTTTTTGCTGCACGCCCATTGCATACTGAGCTCTCGGATGGACGGCAATTTACCGCCCGGCTTGATCGACCCGCTGTTAATCCGTTGCTTCAGGTCGTCCTTCACGTTCTCGTATTTCATGCTCTCTCCATCCCGATCTGTATGGGTATAGTCGTGAAATAATTCCGTTTCCTCTTCCGATTGTCACCATTATACTAAACGCATTCCGTATCGTGAACTACTGGAGGGATACAGATGGAGTGGATTCATGATTGCTTGCCTTACAGAATCAGTGACAGGATAGAGGAATTGCAGCCGGATGTGATCATAGCCTTATTGAAGAACAGCTATTGGGCGGCGGAGCGGTCGGAAGAAACCATCCGGAACAGCTGGGAGGAATCGCTTTGCCTCGGCGTTTACAGCGCGGACGGGCTTCAAGCCGGTTTCCTGCGGGTTGTAACGGATGGAGCCACCTTTTCCTGGCTGTGCGACGTGATCGTTGACCCCGGGCATCGCGGAAAAGGACTCGGCAAATGGATGATGGCTGTTGTAGTCGACCATCCGCGCATTCGCCATACGAATATTTACCTCGGGACACGAGACGCGCATGGACTCTATGAGAAGTACGGTTTCGTATCCAAGGAAATGATGGTCCGCCGCGCAGCTCCATAACCGTGAAGAAAGGGCCATCCCGCATAGGATGGCCCTGAAACATGCCGATATGGACACCGCGTGAATCTCACCGTAGGGAACGGCATGTTTTTTGGGAGTTCCGCGACGTTCAGGCTGTGCAGATCGCTGCTCGCTTCCAGAAAGATGATCGGACCGTGCTGCGACCTTTTTGGTTCTTGACATGAGAACGTTTACAGTTGAAACTGGGGTTGGAAGAAGAGCAACAGTCAAATCGCGGAATTAAATTGTGCTTAGACCAATAGGAGCGTGGTTGTTGTATGCAAGCTCGAATCAGCGTAAACGTTACGAAGAAGCAGAATTTTATTCATCATTTTATGTACGGTCAGTTTATTGAATTTCTTGGCAGGTGCATTGATCAAGGGATCTTTCACCCCGGGTCCCCGCTATCCGATAAAAACGGATTTCGTCAAGACGTGCTGGAGAAAGCAAAAGGGCTTCAGCCTCCGCTTCTCCGATTTCCCGGCGGCACCATGGTGAAATTGTACCATTGGATGGACGGGATCGGGGCAAGGGAGGAGCGCAAGCGTCAGAGCAATCGGATCTGGGGCGGGGTTATCGATCATGCCTTCGGCACAAACGAGTTCATTCAATATTGCCGGGAGATCGGAGCCGAACCGTTCCTCATCGTCAACATGACGACAGGAACAGCCGAAGAAGCAGCGAATTGGGTGGAATACTGCAACGGAACGGAAGACACTTATTATGCCAATTTGCGCAGAAGCCATGGCTTCGAGGAGCCGCATAACGTCAAGTATTGGGGACTTGGAAACGAGGAGGCTGCGGTCCCTGATATCGGTTTTCTTCATGATCCGCAGGAATACATTAAAGCCTCTTGGGAATTCGCCAAGCAGATGAAGTTGGCCGACCGTTCGATCAAGCTCGTAATGGTAGGGGAGAAACCGGAGTGGAACAAGGCGGTTCTGGACGAGCTCCATCCGATATGCGATTACCTTTCGCTTCATTATTATGCACGCTCGGAAAACGATGACTATGCCAACTTGTTCGATCATGCGGTCCGAATGGAGGACATGATCACCGATACAAAAAAGCTTTTGGATCGTTATCCCGCAAAGGTTGAGTCCTTTGATCGCTGGTATCGCTTTCCGCCAAGACAGCGGGAGATCCAGATTGCGCTTGACGAATGGGGCATCTGGCAGCATCAGAGCTCGGACGATTATGTAGCGGATCTGGAAGCGGTCTTCAATTGGAAGGAAGCGCTGCTTATTGCCAGTATGCTGAATGTAATGCAGCGTCAGAGTCAAACGGTAACGCTGGCGACTTTCGCGCAGATGGTCAACATTTTGGCGCCGATTTTCACGAACGAGAAGGGTTCGTTCTGTCAAACGATCTATCATCCGCTGCAGCTGTACCGGGAACACAGCGGGAACCGGAGGCTGTCTTGCGAAGCGGAATCAATGATGTTAGTGGACGGCGAGGGCCAAGAAACGGCGAGTGCTTGTCTCGATGTATCGGCATCCTATCACGAGGAGAAACGCGAGGTCATCGTCGCTGTTGTCAACCGCCACCCTGAACAGGCTGTGACTGCGGCCGTATCATTTGACGGACCGGAAAGGCTGGAGATTTTCGAGGCGATTGAATTAAATTGCCCATCCTGGGAGACGGTCAACGGCTTTGCAAACGGGGATCAAGTGGCGCGCATCGAAAATCCAAATGCCCGGTACGACTCGGAAGGCAGGTATGTATTTCCTCCTCATTCGATCACCTTGCTAAAACATCGCTACTTCATAGAGGATTCGTCACACTAAGTTGTAAACATGCTGGTGGAACTGCATCGGCATTTTTGCATACGGGAAAATCGTTATCGGAACGATGAAGTTCGGCGGCCGCAGGGCCGCCGTTTTTTTCGCCGTTAAACCCGTTACGGTGAACCGTATCATAAGTGACGGCGAAAAATAGGGGGTGCCTCAATAAGGCGAAAGAATGAAATGCTTATTTTCGGAGCGAGGCATTATATCGGTGGGTGTATACGAACCATGTAATGCTTGCTGTTAGTAATGCCGATGAAATCAAAGCTGTAAGAACACTATAGGTTTGCCAAATAAGTATCGTTGGCCAATCTAATGCCCAGCACAAGATACACTGGACAATCGCAGCAATCAGCAAAATAGCTGTTGCGATTTTTCGCTTTTTTGTCATTGGCTGCCGCTCATTCGTTTTCCTTCTGCGTAATCCTAAGAGAAAGAACAGAACAGCCAATAGACAAGAAATCATTGTGATAGACGACAAAATGATGTCCAAAAGCTGTGTGCCGCTTATTCCATATGACTGCGTTAAATTGCCGTCTAATATATCTTTCACGTTTAGCACCATGCTTCTATTGATATTTGCGCCGTTGGTCAGCAAGCAGATGGCTGTTTGTTCATTTGGCAGTAGGATCACTTCGGTTCCGAAATTGGGATTGCCCCTTGGGTGCTCGATAATCGTTTGGTTGGCGTTTACCGACCAGCCCGCCGCATAATACATTTCGTTGACAGCGGGAACAGACTTATCACCCTGATGTGATTTTTCAATAACCTTATGGAATATTTCGGGTATGTCCTGCACCATACCCATCTGTATGCCCATCCAACGCGCCATATCTTTTGTACAAGAAATGATGTAGCCTGCGGGTTTGTTCCCGGAATAATCCGGCGCGTTATATGGAGTTGTCATAAAAAAAGAAGAACGGTAGCCCTGTGCCAACTGTCCGGTGGCTTGAGCATCTTCTTTATAAACATACGTCTGGTGAAGACCCAACGGCTGAAATACCTGTTCCCTCATAAAGTCTTCATAGCTTTGTCCCGACACCGTCTCAATAACCAGACCTAACACGTCATAATTAACAGTTCCGTAATTATACTGCTCACCGGGATAGAACGACAATTCAGAATTTACGAGCATTTCTACGGTTTTTTGCAACATATCCGGCGTATTGCCTTGTGGAATGTTTTGACTGTGGCGGCCATTTGTTAAGCCGCTAGTATGGTGTAAAAAGTTATTGAGTGTAATACTTTGCATATCAACGTGTTTCCCCTGATACTTTAACGTAAACCAAGGCAAATAGTTCTGGATAGAGTCTGACATTGACAGCAGTCCTTGTTCTTCCATCAGCAGAATACCCATGCCGGTAAAAGCTTTACTTACCGAAGCTAGCTCATATAGAGTATTTTCACTTGCCGACAGTCCCTTTTCACGATCTGCGTACCCGGAAGAAAAGTAGAGCACTTCATTGTTCGCAAGTATTGAAATTGACATTCCCGGTACACCTGATATACGGCTTGCATCATCCAACAATGTTTGGATTGAATCAGATTGCGAATCTGATAATGCATAACTTGGTGTTGCGAATCCGGTAAACAGTATAAGCAATGCGATCATAAAGACAATAATTTTTTTCATAGTCTCCCCATTCCGAAAAAACGCCCTTACGGAAAATAGAAAAAGTGAAATAAGATATATATTATGAAGCTTATAATTGCAAAATCATATTGTATGTGAAGAATCATACGATACAAAAAATTACATTGCTAACAGTGCTAAAATGATGGATATGATTTAGACGTGGGTTTAATAGTAAACGGGGGCTAAGGAAACATGCGAATTGCCTTCAAAAAACCGAGCGGCTTCAAGCGGGGAATACTCGTCGAATTATTGACAGACGCGTATTCGTTTGACGCCCGCTACAAACAAAACCGCTATTCGGAGTGGCAAGCGTTTGAAAGCTTCTTCTTTGACAACCTGGAGATTGCAGATAAATACGGGTTTGTCACCACATTGAACGAGGAAGCCATCGGATTTGTTTTTTGGGACCCGCGAAACATGCCCGAGTATGCGGAAATAGGCCATAATTGCATGGTTTCCAAGCACAAAGGGAAAGGGTATGGCAAACGGCAGCTGCAAGAAGCCGTCAAAAGAATCTCTCGAAACGAGGTAGGAAAAATCATTGTCTCCACGGATGATGCCCTGGTCGCGGCCCAACGAATGTATGAGAGTGTCGGGTTCACCCTCTATCGGAAGAGGAAGAACCCCAATACCGCCGACTTTGTCCGGGAGCACCTCGATTATGTGTATTCTTTGGAAAACACCTGACTTACAAGGATTGTCCGCTGTCTACCGTGATGATCTGGCCGGTCATCGCTTCCTGTTCCAAGGCGGCGCAGACCATGGATGCAACCTCCTCGGGTGCCGCAATCCGCTGCAATAAAAGCTTCGGGGCAAGCCGGTTCATTTGGTCTTCCCTGCCAGCCCACCACCTTGTCGCGACGGCTCCCGGCACGATGCAGTTGACCCGAATATCGGGAGCCAATGCGCGTGCCAACGATTTGGTCAGCCCGTGAACGGCGGCTTTCGATACGGCATAAGGCAGCGAGGAGCCTAATCCGGTTTGCCCGGCTATGCTGCCAAGATTGACGATCGCGCCCTCTTGATTTTTCTTCATGAAAGGGGCGACCGCCCGTGCGCAGTTGAACATGCCTTTTACATTCACCGCAAACAACGCGTCCCAGACGTCCTCCGTCGCCGCCTCCAAATCCTCCATCGGAATATGGCTGGTGATGCTGGCATTATTAACGAGCAAATCCACCGTCCCGAACTCCTCAACAATGGTTTCGATCATTCCCCGGACTTCTTTATCCTGCGAGACATCGGCTTGCACGGCTGCAGCCCGTCCGCCCTCCTGGTTGATCGCACGCACCGTCTCTTCCGCATCGGCTTGAGAACGGGAGTAATTCACGATAACGATTGCTCCCCGTTTCGCCAATGCGAAGCTGGTTGCCCTGCCAATCCCCGTCCCGCCCCCGGTAACAAGAGCTACTTTGTTTTTTACTTCCATCCGAACTCCACGCTCCTTCTCCGCTGTCTTTTGATGCTTTCATTGTAAGAGGTTCTTTGCTATTTGTATAATTGAAGGAATTGAAGCGTCTCTTCAATTTTATTGAATCGTCATGGGGGATGGACCGTGGATCTCAAAACGTTAAAAACCTTTCAAGCAATCGTGAAGCACGGAAGCTTTATACGCGCGGCACAAGAAATGAACTATGTGCAATCCACCGTCACCGTGCAAATCCAGAAGCTGGAGTCCGAAATGGGCGTTCAACTGCTGGAGCGGGGCAAAGAAATCGGCCTGACGGAAGCCGGCCGGCTGTTCTATGAACAGAGCCTGCAGATCGTAAAGAATATGGAGAACCTCCAGTCTAGCTTATCGGATTTGAAATCGGGGGAAGCGGGGCATATCCGCATCGGCGCAACGGAGCCGACGGCCAGCTACCGCCTGCCCGGTATCTTGAAGAAGTTTATGTCCCTTTATCCGAATATCCGTATATCCGTGGAAATCTCGAACACCCCGGCGCTCAGCGAGCGAGTCCTCAAAGGCGAAATCGATTTTTCCCTTTGTACGGCCCCCGGCGTAGGCCACGAATTTTATTTTGAACCTTTGTTTCAGGAAGAGTTTGTGGCCTTAATGCCCGTGGATCATCCCCTTGCGCAGAAGGATGTGATCGAACCGGAAGATTTTCGGGGGCATCGGCTGCTCATCACGTCGTCGACCTGTCCCTATCGCAGGAAGCTGGAAATGGTTATGCAGGAAAAAGGGAATGTGACTCTCGACACCATGGAGATCGGGAGCATGACGGCGTTGAAATTTTACGTGGAGAACGGGTTGGGGATCGCGCTTGTCCCTAAAATTATGGTGGAGCCCGCAAAAGAGACAATAACCAAAAGGATCAGCGGGAGCCTGATCCATATGACCTTCGGACTTTTGTGCAAGGAATCCGCCTATCCGTTCCAGCTGGCGGGGCAAAAGCTCTATCACTATCTAAAACAGGAATTGGGGAAACAAAGAGAAGGATGATCGCGGAACGTCCCTGTGATAAACTATGACAAAACGCACAATCCAACCCCACCCGCCCAAAGGAGGCCGCTATGAGCGAGACGGCATTGGACCTGCAGTTACTGGAGAGGTTAAAGCCGGGGCTGACCTCGTTTTGTTACCGAATGTTAGGCTCCATTGAGGATGCGGACGATGCGGTTCAGGAAACCTATATCCGGGTTTGGCAAAGCTGGCATTCCTTCCGGCAGGAATCCTCGCACAAAACATGGATCTACCGGATCGCCTCCAACCTGTGTCTGGACAAGCTGAGGCAGGCCAAACGCCGTACGCTGCCCGTTGATCTTTCCGATCCGGCGGCCTCCATCAGCCAGCCCCGGGAAACGCTGCCCGATTTCTCGTGGATATGGCCCGCGCCTGACTTCGGGGAAAATCCGGAAGAGGCTCTCCTGCGCAAAGATACGCTGCAGCTCTGCTTCATCGCACTTCTGCAAACCTTGCCTCCCCGCCAACGGGCCGTTCTTGTTTTGAAGGACGTGTTCGACTGGCCCTCCAAACAGATCGCAGACACGTTGGCAATGTCGCCGGCGGCCGTGAACAGCGCCTTGCAAAGAGCCCGGGAGACGATGAACCGGACCCGCCTCCGTTCCGACGAGCTCAGCCGGATGGATGCCGAGCCGGATCGGGAGCTGCTGGCCCGGTATGTAGAGGCCTTTGAGAAATTTGACCTGGATGCGCTGGTCGCGTTATTCCATGAGGAAGGCTGCATGTCCATGCCGCCGTTTGCCATGTGGGTGCGCGGCAAGGACGATTTGTTCCGGTTTTTCACCCTGACCCGCTGGCATTGCGTGGGCTCCCGCTTTTTGCCGGTCACGGTGAACGGCGGCTATCCCGCTTTTGCGCAGTATGTGCCGAGTCCGGGAACATCCGTCCTCGTCCCCTGGGGAATTCACGTGTTGGAAAGCAAAGACGGGAAAATCCTCCACGTTCAAAATTTTATCAACACCCCCTTGTTTTCAAAATTCGGGCTGCCGGAGCAAATCGACCGATGAATTTCGCACTCGAAGGACGTCTATAAGAAGGAGAACCAAAAATACGACAACATCGAGCGAGGTGTCTTTAAAATGGAGACAAGCAATCCGGAAAAAGTAACGGTTGAGGCAGTCATTCAAGCGCCTGTTGAAAAGGTTTGGAGCCGTTGGACGGAGCCCGGACACATTATGAAGTGGAATCAAGCCTCCGAGGATTGGCATGCGCCAAGGGCGGAGAACGATTTGCGGGCCGGCGGCAGGTTTCTGACCCGAATGGAAGCGAAGGATGGCAGCATGGGGTTTGATTTTGTTGGCGTATATGACGAAGTAAAAGCGCCCGAGCGGATTTCCTATACCTTGGAGGACGGGAGAAAAGTCGAAATCACGTTTGTGGACCAGGGCGGCGAAACGAAGGTCGTGGAAACGTTTGACGCGGAAAGCATGAATCCGGTCGAGCTCCAGCAAGCCGGCTGGCAGGCGATTCTGGACAACTTTAAAAAATACACGGAAGAATCCTAAGCAATAACCCTCTAGCGCCCCTTGGGCGCTTTTGTTTTTTTTGAAATGTTTTCGCGGCACACCGATGATTTTAGAGCGGCCCAACCGTCTATCCTTTTGAATGAAAGAATCCAACATCCGGGAGGTAGAAGGGTATGGCGGTAAAACTCACCCCTTACATTACTTTGGAGGGAAAAACAAGGGAAGCCATTCGGTTTTATGAGCAGGCCATCGGCGCAAAGGTAGTTTCGCTCGTCACTTATGGAGATATGCCGGAAATGTCCAATACGTTTCAAGAGGATTTAAAGAGCCTGGTGGCGAATGCCAAGGTGCAGGTAGGGGAAGCGGAGCTTATGTTTTCCGATGATCCGTTCGGCTCGCCTCTGGGAAGCGGAAAGCGGGTCACCATTTGCATTACCACGAACGACGTGGAACAATCAAGACGAATCTTCGAGGCCCTGCGGGAAGACGGTCAAATCAATCTGCCGTTCCAGGAAGAGGCGTTTAGCCCCGGCTTTGGCGATGTAACGGACAAGTTCGGGATCACCTTTCAAATTTATACGGAGCTTGAAAGCTAGCTTATTGCCAAAAGGGCCGTCCTGGGACAGGGCGGCTCTTTTTTATAGATGGTTCTCCAGAACCTTCGACTTGTCGCCATAAGCCTTGTCCAGGCAGGCTGACGGATAAGTTCGGGCTCGATGTGGTGGTCCCCGGCGAAGCCGATCGCAGGATCGTTCACGACATCATTTATCAGGAGCTGTGCCTTGGAATCATTAAGGATGAGTCCCGGCAGTCTTATCTCAGGATCTTTGATAAGCTGAGCCGGCAGGGAGCGGAGGTTGTTATTTTGGGGTGCACCGAGTTTCGCAAGAGAACTGCGAGGTCCCGCTCTACGATACAACAAGGCTTCACGCGGAGGCGGCGGTTGACTTTGCCCTAGGGGATCACCGAACGCTTCTGTGATGCGGGCGATGCGGTTCAGGTAACTATACCCGGGTTTGGCAAAGCGGGCATTCCTTTCGGCAGGCATCATCGCACAAAACGTATACGCCGGGCCCGGAAGCATCCGTCCTTGAGCGCTCCCCCGTTTGCCTCGCTCCCCCTACCATTTGTCTCTGCTTTCTTGGCTGAAAGTTGCAAGTGACGGGCATGCTCCGACGATGACCAGGGAAAAGAGGAGCAAATAGGTGCACGGCGACACTTATTTCCGCAGGTTTGGCGTTCCTATCGCGAAATAGTTCCCTACACGCAATTATTTTCGACGAAACAGGAGATATTCGGGGAAAACGGAAGAAATAGTTGCCTTTTTGCAGCTATATGGCCAAAAATGAGAAAAAAAGCCCAATTAGTTGCTTTTTTGCACTTCCTGTTCCCACTCTGCAAGCGAGAAGCCCTCTGGCTTGTTGGAAGGTTCCGCCCTCCTTCATCCGAGGGCCTCTTCAAATCTATAAATTTATTTTTGGGCGACCTTGTCATATAATTTTATATAGTCGCCGGCTTGGCCACGAACGAAGGCACCTGCTCGGGTGCCTTTAAGTTTTGCCGAAAGGAGGCGGATGGAAGTGTATACGATCCTCATTGTGGAAGACGATAGCAAGATAGCCGAGCAGCTGCGTTCCTCCTTAATGAAATATGATTTCGACGCGCGGCTTGTCGAGGATTTCAGCCGGGTGCTGGATACGTTCCTGGAAACAAAGCCCGATTTGGTGCTGCTCGACGTGAACCTGCCGAAATTCGACGGCTTCTATTGGTGCCGGCAAATCCGGGCGAATTCGCTTTGCCCGATCCTTTTTATTTCCGCGCGGGGCGGCCAGATGGATCAGGTTATGGCCCTGGAAAACGGGGCGGACGATTACATAACGAAGCCGTTCGACATGGAAATTGCAATGGCCAAAATCCGCAGTCAGCTTCGCCGCGCCGTGGGTGCCTACGCAGCCGGGCGGGAGCAGGAGCGGACCATCGAATACGCAGGGATTGTGCTCTACCCGGAGCGTTATAAGGCGTCCTGTCTGGGCAACACGGCCGACTTTACCCAAAAGGAGGCCGATTTGCTGGCGATGCTGATGGAAAAAGGAGGGCGGGTCGTCAGCCGGGAACGCCTGCTGAACATGATGTGGGAGGATCAGCATTTTATCGATGACAATACGTTGAATGTCTATATTACGCGAGTACGACGGAAGCTGAAAGAGCTGGGGGCGGAAGCGGGGATTGAGACGATCCGGGGCGCCGGCTACCGGATCATTTCGGACAAGGAGCCGTCGGCATGAAGCTGTTCTGGAAAGACCAGTTCCCGCTGATTCTGTTTTTTGCGTTCCAAATGCTTCTGGTTCCTTTCGTTTACGGCCTAACCGGCGAAGGACGCCCGCTGCGGATTATGCTGTACGGCGTTTTCTTAAGCGGTGCGGTGCTGGCGGCCTACCTCGGGTACCGGTACCTCACGCACCGGGCGATGTACCGGACGCTTTCCGCAGAGGAGCCTTCGGAGGAGGAGCTGTTTAATCCGCCGCTCGGAGACGCCGCGCTCCCGGAAGCTTTTCACGAGCGGATCGCCTGTTACGGGCAGCTGCACCGGGAGCAGCTGGATCGGCATCAAAGCCGCACCGAGCAGCATTTGACCTTCATAAACCGGTGGGTTCATCAGATGAAAACTCCGCTTTCCGTCATTCAGCTGGCACTGTCCGAGGTGGAGAACAAGCCGGCGGAGGACATTCGCGAGGAGCTGGACCGCCTTCGCAAAGGCTTGGATATGGTTCTCTATACCGCCCGTCTGGAGCATTTCGAGCACGATTTTGCCGTGAAAGCGGTCGGCTTGTACGCGATGGTCAGGGAGGCCGTGGTAGAGAACCGCACGCTGTTCATTCGGAAAGAAATCACGCCGAGCTTCGCCATCGATCAAGAGGTGCGCGTGCTTACGGATGACAAATGGTTTCGCTTCCTGCTGAGCCAGCTTTTGACGAACGCGGTGAACTATTCGGGCGGCCCCGGCAAAGTCGTCCATTTGACCGCGGAAGACGCCGGGGAGCACATCAAGCTCCGGATTCGCGATGAAGGCATCGGGATCGCCCCCGAGGACCTCGACCGGGTGTTTCATCCGTATTTTACAGGGGAACGGGGGAGGCAGTACCGCGAATCGACCGGCATGGGCCTTTACCTCGTGAAGGAAATCGCCATGAAGCTGGACCATGAGATCGGGCTGGAATCGGCGCCGGGTGAAGGCACAACGGTCAGCTTGACCCTGCGCAAAGCCCTTTCCAAAGAAGACGCCTCCTGAAGAGAGGCCATTGAGAACCAGAAGGTCTTTCAGTGGCTTCCCTGAAGAGGGGGTGTCTTTTCTTATGCGGCCAAGCGAACAAAGGGGCGAACAGAAGCTTATCGCCGGTGTAAGGCTCGGTTCACGTAAACCGATGGCGGTCCAGGGGACCGTGTCGTAAAGTTAGGGTATCAATCGGAAACGGTACAGAAAGGAGCTTCTATCGCTTTGGATATTCTTGAAGTCAAATCGTTAAATAAAGTGTACAGCGGCAAAGTGGCGACCCAAGCCCTGACCGATATTCATCTGACCATCCGAAAAGGAGAGTTTGTCGGCATCATGGGGCCGTCGGGCAGCGGGAAGACAACGCTGTTAAACATGGTCTCCACCATCGACCGTCCCACCTCGGGCGAAGTCAAAATCGGGGGGCGGAACCCGTACCGGATGAAAAAGAGAGAATTGGCGCTTTTTCGCCGCAAGCAGCTGGGCTTTGTTTTTCAGGATTTCAATCTGCTGGATACGCTCACGGTAGCGGAAAATATCGTCCTGCCGCTCACGCTGGACAAACGCCCGTTAAAAGAGGTAGAGGGCTTGCTTGCGCAAACGGCCGTCAAGCTTGACATCGACGGGATTCTGACCAAACGCGTCTACGAAATTTCGGGCGGCCAGCGCCAGCGCACGGCGATTGCCCGGGCCATTGCCGGGTCGCCTCTGCTGCTTCTGGCGGACGAACCGACCGGGGCGCTGGATTCCCATTCCTCGCGGGCGGTGATGGAATCGCTGGCGGAGATTAACGAGAAGGACGGGACGACGCTGATGCTCGTGACCCACGACCCGGTAGCCGCGAGCTACTGCAACCGGATTGTTTTTATCAAGGACGGAAAACTGGCGGCGGAAATTCACCGGGGCAAGGACCGCCAGGCCTTTTTCCAAAAAATCATCGATACGCTGTCGTTCTGGGGAGGGAATGCGGGTGAACTTTCCTCAATTCGCGTTTAACAACGTCCGCCGCAATGCGCGCGCATACCTGGCCTACTGGCTCAGCAGCTCGTTTATGGTCATGATTTTTTTCACGTATGCCGTTTTTATGTATCACCCGGACATCGAGGTTTCCGAAATGGGCAGCATGACCCGGACCGGCATGAGCATCGCCACCGCTGTCGTTTATGTGTTCGCGTTCTTTTTCGTCCTTTATTCCATCAGCGTGTTCCTGAAATCGCGGAATCGCGAGTTCGGCATCCTCACGATCCTGGGGGCGGAATCGCGGCAGATCAACCTGCTGATCTTTATGGAAAATCTCCTGATCGGCGCCGCCGCCATCGTGACGGGTATCGCGGCCGGTTTGGCGATGTCCAAAGTGTTTTTGCTCGTCAGCACCCGGGTGATCGATATGGAGGACTTGCCCTTTTACTGGCCCGGAAAAGCGATCCTCCTGACAGCGGGCGCCTTCCTGCTGCTGTTTCTGTTTATTTCTATGTTTACCTTGGTGTTTATTCGGAAACGGCAAGTGCTGGAGCTCCTCACGGGGAACAGCAAGCCGAAAAAGGAGCCGAAGGCCAACCTTGTGATTTCCCTGTTCGGCGTGGCCCTGCTCGCGGCCAGCTATATGGCTCTCCATGGGAAGGAGCTTAACAATTCCAGACTCTTGCTTGCGGCCCTGACCGGGATTGCCGGCACCTATTTCTTCTATTCCCAGGTATCCGTCCGGGTGGTCAAAAGACTGCAGCGCAGACGCGGAACCGCCTGGAAAGGCACCAATCTGCTGTGGATCTCCGAGATGAGCTACAAATTGAAGGATAACGCGCGCATGCTTTTTCTGGTGTCGGTCGTTGTCGCCTTGGCCTGCATGAGCACCGGATTTGTATTGGCTTTCCAGCAGGAGGCCCGGGACGTGTATCGGGGAAACCCTTTCGCTTTTCAATACGAGACTTACAGCGACGGGGACAAAGTGAAAACCGAGGCTGATTTGGCCTACATTGAGAAATCTCTCCGTACAGGAGGTTTGGTTTATCGCACCGCAAAGGCGGATATGATGGTCGCGGACATCTGGGACAAGGAGGGACAGGAGCGCTCTCTTTTGCTGATCTCGCAAACGCAGTTTAACGCTTTGGCGGCGGAGGTGAAGACCGATCCGGTTGAAATGCCCGGCCAAACGGAGTCGGTGCTGGTGCAAACGCCGGATAAGGAAGGAAAGTTCCCTCCGCAAGACACTCTGGAGGTGCGAATTAGCGAAACGGTGCATCCGTTTCCCTATGTGTCCCGCACGGACAAGATCGCGGCTCTGTCTTACTCGGGGAAGCTGCTGGTCGTACAGGATGAGGCGTTTGAACGGTTGAAGCAGGAATACGAAGCCGGGGGGCGTGCCCTTTATCAATACACGGTTTTTCTTACGCCCGAATCCGGCAGGCTCCCGGGCAGGGGAGATCCCGAAACGAAGCTGGGCCATGAACTGACCGAGTGGAGCCGAAGCCAGGAAAACCCGGAAGGGTTTGTGCAAGCCCGGGCGGAAAATTACTATGAAATGAAGCAAGGCGCCTCCCTCATTAGCTTTATCGGGGTTTTTGTCGCGCTGATCTTTTCGGTCTCCTCGGCGAGCTTTCTCTATTTCAAGCTGCACACGGAGCTGGCCGCCGACGCGGTGATGTATCGCTCTCTCTCTAAAATCGGGCTCAGCAGCCGGGAGATGAACATCTCGGCCACCATCCAGATTGCCGTGCTGTTCTTTGTCCCGATTGCGGTGGCGGCGCTTCAATCCCTGGTCGTGCTCGGCCCGGTCTTGGAGCAGCTGGAGGCGCAAAGCCCCGTATACGTCCCGGTGCTGACCGCTTCGGCGGCCTTCCTCGCCGCCCAGCTGGTGTATTTTCTTATCGTCCGGGCCCGTTATATCAACACGGTAAAGAAGATGATGGTGTAAATACTTTTTGCAAAAGGGAAAAGCGGGGGGACCAGCCTGCCGCCAACAAGGAGCGCATTTCGTTCTTGGACCTGTGTTCCGGGGGGTTGCTCTGCCGGGGATTCAGCAGTAATGCGAGGATGGAGCAATAGAGAAGGTTGGCTTTGTGAAGGACGCCCAATCGGGGCGTCCTTCATTTTGTTCTATCGTTGTTGCGGTGAACCGTGACAGACGACTTTCCTTCTGCGCGCATGTTCTCCAAGCCTTAACCTGACATCTTGTTGTCCAGTTTTAACGGATATACTAAAACCTGGAGGTGAGCGGATGCAAATCAGCCGATTATTCCAAGTGGTTTATATTTTGTTGGAAAAGGGGACCGTTACGGCGGCAGAGCTGGCAGAGCGGTTCGAGGTGTCGGTCAGAACGATTTATAGAGACGTGGAGGCTTTAAGCCAGGCCGGAATTCCGATCTATACCAGCCAAGGAAAAGGAGGCGGCATTTCCCTTTCCGACAGGTTTGTCCTGAACAAATCTTTGCTGTCGGACAAGGAGCAGGATGAGATACTTTTTGCCTTGCAAAGTTTGTCCGCGGCCCGATTTCCTGATACCGACGAGGTTTTCTCGAAGCTGAGCCGCTTGTTCCGAAAGAACAGCACCAACTGGATTGAGGTGGATTTCTCCTCATGGGGCAGCGGGCAAAAACAAAAAGAGCTCTATGCCCTGCTGAAACAGGCCATACTGGAGCATAAAGTGATTTCGTTTACCTACTTGAGCGCGGCCGGAGAACAAAAAAGCCGGAGAGGCGCTCCAGTGAAACTGCTTTTTAAGGATAGGGCCTGGTACGTGGAGGCCTATAGCTTTGAACAAAATGCTTTCAGAACCTTTAAGATTACCAGGATGTCGAATGTTCAATTTTCAGACGGAGCGGGGATGGAGCTTCAAAAGCTTCAGCAGGGCATGGCGGAGCCTTCGGGGACAGAAGTTCCCGTCGATAAACCTCAGAGAGTCCCTCTGGTATTAAAAATAGAACCGGCGGGGGCCTATCGCATCGTGGATGAGTTCAAGAATGAGGACATTATGAAACAGGAAGACGGGTCTTTCCGGATTACTTCAGAAATGCCTTCCGGAGAATGGCTTTATCACTATCTTCTTTCATACGGAGATCTGCTGGAAGTTATTGAGCCGGCGTCCGTCAGGCTGGAGATGAAAAATCGCACCACCAAAATGGTTGAAAAATACTTGAGATAACTGGACACGATGCTGTCAGGTTCTGTTGACTAAACTATCCTTGTACCCCACATACGAAGGAGGATTCAGCAGAACGATGGAAAACAGCCCGTACTTATCGGATAGGAGCAAAGAATTTGCAGGCAAACGAGCCCTGGTGACCGGCGGAACCCGAGGAATCGGCAGGGCGATCGTCCAGCGTTTGCATGCAGGAGGAGCTGAAGTGATCGCTGCGGCAAGATCACTGCCCGAAGAAGCATTCCCGGAGGGGGTAGGGTTCATTCAGGCCGATGTCAGCCTCCCGGAGGGTGTGGACCACCTGATTCAGGAAACGATTCGAATGTTCGGCGGCCTGGATATTTTGATTAACAATGCGGGCGGCTCCTCGACCAGCACGGCAGGGGCGTTAGCTCTAACAGATGAGGATTGGCAGACGACGTTTCACGCAAACCTGTTCTCATCCGTCCGTCTCGACCGTGGGTTTGTGCCTCACATGGTTGAACAGCAAAACGGAGTGATTCTCCATATATCCTCTATTCAGAGTAAATTGCCGGGCAACATGACCATGCCTTATTCGGCTGCCAAAGCTGCGCTCGTTAACTATAGTAAAAACCTGGCGACCCAATTCGGCCCTATGGGGATAAGAATCAACGCATTGGCGCCGGGCTTCACCGAAACGGAAGCCGCAGAACGGTTAATCGAGAGAATGGCTGAACAAGCCGGAACGGACTATCTGGCTGCTCGCAAGCGGCTAATGGATGAGCTTGGCGGCATTCCTCTCGGCCGGCCGGCCAAACCGGAGGAGGTCGCCGAGCTTGCCGCCTTCCTCGCTTCAAGCCGAGCCTCTTATATTACGGGCTGTGAGTATGTCATTGACGGCGGAACCATCCGCACCGTCTAACGAAATTACAAAGGAGATGATCTTATGGAGCCTCGTCTGCTTCCGCAAGTGATACAAGATTTTATCGCCGCCGCCAATAAACCCGATCCGGAGGCTTACGTCGACTGCTTTTCGGAAGATGCTCTTGTCCTCGATGAAGGCAAAGAATGGGCAGGCAAAGCCGCTATTAAAAAATGGAGTGACGAACACCATTTTGGTGCGAACATAACGCTTGAACTCAAACAGCATAAACAGCATGAGGCGGGAACCCTAGTGGTTTTCAAGATTGACGGCGACTTCGACAAAACCGGCCTGCCGGACCCGCTCTATCTGGATTTCTATTTTCAGATCCGTAACGATAAGATCAAGCGGCTTGCGATACAGCTGTCCGAAGGACCGGAACAAGCAAAACACGGATCAGGTAAGGGAATGTAAGGGCCAACCAAGTAAGCCGCAGTCCAATTCAAAGGAGCAGTCATAGCCTATTTAACCGCCCGTACTCCGCGATCCTGCTGAACGTCATTGCCTAAACGAAAATTGGAAATAAAATGGGGGTGCAGTGATTCATAAAGGTTGGAGGCGGGCCTGTTTTCGGAACCTCTCTGGACGGAAGGAAAGAAGTATTATACGGGCCTTCGGCTAAGCATGGCCTACCATCCGGAAGAGACGAGGCCCCCTCCGCTTGCCGCATCGCTTTGGCTGGTAGAAGGAACCGGTTTGGTGCAGGTGAAGGAGGTCCTCTATCCCGTCGTGGCCCCGATCCTCTATTGTGTGAACGCAACCGATAAAATCCGGTTCAAAACGGACACTTCCCTGAAGGTAAAATCGTTCGTTCCGGGCAAACGTGATCAACGACGGATTGACCGGTTGGGTAGAGGGCCAGCGGGAAAGCGGGGAGGCCGAGGGGACCTATTCACAGGATTAGTGGATGCTGCAGCCTTTTACGGACCGGTCCGGGGGGCTTACGGCTGTCTGCTTCTGGATCATGCGGCGGCAAAGTATATGGAAAGCATTTTGGAGGAGATCGACAAAAACCCTGACGCTTCAGCCCGACGCCCACTGGCCCTGCCGCAGCCACTCGTATCTCATGGAGCTGTTGTTTCGCATCCGTCTGCTGCAGCAGAATAGCAGCTCGACGCCGCGGCAATTCCTCAAGCCGAACGGGACCCGATCCGGCCGATCATCGAATACTTACATATGCATTATGGGCAAAAGATTAAAGTAGAGAACCTTACCTCCGCTTTCTGGTGAACCGGACTACTTTAAACGAAAGGTTTCATCAAGCAACCGGTCTTATGGTGATGGTCTATTTGGGCCGGCTGCGGCTGCAAACAGCCGAGATGATGCTGCGGAACATCAAGCTGCACACCTCGGAAATATTGGGGAAGGTAGGGGTTCAGGATGACGCGCATTTTATCCGGCAATTTCGGAAGTACGCCGGCTTTTCTCCGGCTACTTACCGAGCGAAATACAGTACCATGTCAGAATAACGGATGTCTGCCGTGCCCCTTTCGAGGGGCGCTTTTTTGTTTGACAGGCCCAGGAGGGAAAGTTGTGAAAAAGCAGGGAATCGCTGTTGAAACGCTCTGCCCCCGCGTGGAGGGGAGCTGTAGGATGAGAGCGAAAGAAGGAAGCAACCACCAATAAAGAAGGAAGACGATCTGGAAATGAAGTTTACGAAGGTGTTAGGCGTGGTTTTACTCTTCTGCCTGCTGGGGCAGAGCTTTGCTTCGGCCGCTCCGCGTGCAGCCATCCGTACTCCTCCACCCTGAAAGCAACTTTTGCAGCGAAGCCTTGCAGAAAAACAGGAATTTGAATGTCTACTTGCCGCTGAATTACGATCATCAGGACCGATGCCCCGTCTTGTACGTGCTGCATTCCTACAAACTTAATGAAAATCATTGGTTTGACGCCCTGGGCATCACCAAGACGGCAGATGCCTTGATCGCGAACGGCAGTCTGGAGCCGCTGATTATCGTGGCTCCGGAGATCGATAACAGCTTTGGCATGCATTCCTCCAAGAAACCGGGAGATACGGAGGGAAGCGGGAATCCAGGAGACGAAGGCGTTTTGCACACCTGGCTGTACGAGGATTATATAAAACCAAAGACGTTGTTTCTTACGTGGATGCCCATTTATTTCAACACGCTTCCGTCCCGCAGCGGCCGCTATATTGGCGGAACCTCCATGAAGGTTCGCGGCGCTCCACGTCGGCTTTCGCCATCCCTAGCTGTACAGCAAAGTGGGCGGCCATGCTCCGGCACTCTTTGATGGCCCCACGTGGGACGACTTAGAGAAAATGTTTTTTCCAACGCCAGAAGCCCGAAAACAAAATGATCCCCTTTTTCTATGGCGGCAACCCGGAAGCTGAATAAGCTGCATGTTTACCTCGACATGGGGGACCAGAACGATTTCAAGGGTGCGACCCAAAAGCAGAGTGAGATTCTAAAAGGAGTCAAAACGAAATCCTTTACTTATCAGGTCAACCAGGGCGGTCGCCATGACGACGCTTATTGGAGCAGCCAAGCCGAGAACTACTTGCTCTTCTATGCGGGGGCAGAGTCTTAGTCTAATTAAGGGCCCTTACGGATTCTATCCATGTGGGCTATAGGAAGTGAGAGTTGCCGACCTGTTCCGGGAGATTTCAAAATAAAAAAAGGGGGGGGCCTGAGTCATCTACAATGATTCATGGGGATCCCTCTTTTTCGAGGGCTGATAACCGTATGCGGGCTTTTAAGGGGTAGGACACTTGCGGGTGAAATGTGATATAATTACAAAAACTATAATGCATGGAGTGAAGTCATGCCATTACCTTACTTACAGGAAGTATTCAAAGATTCAGGAGTCCCAACTTTTACATTTGTTAAACCATCAGAATATAAAAAGCTCCTCGTTTCTTTACGCACATTAGGGAAGGGCTTGGTTATAGAGGGGCCGTCTGGAATTGGGAAAACATCAAGTATTTCAAAAGCACTTGAAGAGTCCGGAATAGATATGAAAGTTAGTAAGCTTTCTGCTCGAAAAGTAAAGGATATTGAGGAAATCCGAGCCATACCTACAACTGAATCCAAGGGTGTTATTATAATTGATGATTTTCATCGTTTGGATGCTGAAACAAAGAATTTAATTGCTGATTACATGAAAACTCTAGCTGATGAGGAATCAAACGAGACAAAAATTGTAATTATAGGAATAAATAAAGCCGGGGATTCACTTGTAAAATTTGCTCGTGATTTAAATAATCGGATTGACACGATTAGGTTTGAATCTAATCCGGAAGAAAAGGTTCTCGAACTTATTGAAAATGGAGAAAGAGCTCTTAATATTACCATAAATACAAAGGATGACATTGCAAAAGAAGCGCAGGGAAGTTTTCATATTGCTCAAATGCTCTCGAAAGAAATTTGTATTCATGCAGATGTACTTGAAGCAAAAGAAGAATTAACCGTCGTGACAACAAGTCTCGAAGTAATAAAAGAAAAAGTATTTGATGATTTGGGTCGAGCTTTTTATGAGACGGCAAGAGCTTTTGCGACAGGTCCTAAGTTAAGAAAGGATGGAAGAGCCCCTTACTTGCATATATTGTACTGGCTCGGAACAAGTAATGAATGGGCCCTTGATTTAAATGAGGCGGTAAGAAAGTTCCCTAAACATAGAAGCAGTGTCAATACCGTAATGGAAAAAGGCTATTTAGAGGGATTCCTAAATGGTGAACACGCTGAACTTTTCGCAGAATGTATACATTATGAACCGAACACTCATGTAATAAGCGTCGAGGATCCTAAGTTTGTTTATTATATACGGAATGTTCAATGGAAAAAGTTTGTTTTACAAGTAGGGTATAAATCTATTAATTTTAAATCCAGCTACGATTATGCACTTTCATTTGCTGGTAGTGACCGAGATGTGGCAGAGGCTCTTTTCGAAAAACTCGAAGAAGAAGAGGTGTCTGTATTTTATGATAAAAATGAACAGCACAGAATACTTGCTGAAAACGTCGAAGAGTATCTTAGTCCAATTTATCGAAGTGAAGCGCAGTTTGTTGTAGTTCTATTAGGTCCCGACTACCCCAAAAGAATTTGGACACGGTTTGAGTCAGAACAGTTTAGAGATAGATTTGGAGACGCTAGTGTGATACCCGTCTGGTTTGATACTGCCCCAACAGGTCTCTTCGATGATACTACAAAAGTAGGTGGGTTTCATTTCTATAGATCTGGTAATTTTAATCAACAAATCAATGAAATTATCAAATCATTAGTCAAAAAGATAGCTGAGGAAAGATCTGAAGAGTAGTAGTTAGGGGCTGCCATAAAGGCAGCCTTCTTACATAAGACATGAACACTATCTCAAATAGAGGTGAATTTTTGTAAAGTAGGTTAGGTAATAAACGCTGTTATCTATAAGGGGGATTTATTGATGTCGACAATATTATCAATAGAAAATGATCAACTTCTTGTAGTTAATGGTACAAGTACAGAAGAAATTAAAGTGGAAATTAGTGGAGTTTCGAATGTTTTAGATTTAATAGTTAAGGATTACAACGGCTTCAATAAAATGCAGCAAGTCAAAATTAATGAGATACCAAGGAAAATTGATAGCATTCTATTTAATTGTAAGGCTATACATAAGAAGTAAACAGGGGTCAAGTTTCGTTCTGCTTCTGTCTTGGACTTTAGGTAGGGGGCGGGAGAAAATAACTACGTAATGGCCCTATCGGGGAGTCCCTTACCATAAAACCAACCACATCTTGCGACTTTTATGCACCCAAACCCATGTGAAGCAGCAGGGACATCATTTAAGAGGAGTGAGCGCTTTGGAATTCAACGAAGTCATACACGGGCATCGATCCATACGGGAGTATGAAGATAGGGAAGTCCCGCAAGAAGTGTTGGAGCAAATCCTGGATGCCGGGATTCGCGCCTCTTCAAGCGGCAACATGCAGGCCTACTCCATCATTGTCACAAAAGACAAAGAGCTTCGAAAAAAGCTCTACACCGCCCACATGGAGCAGTCGATGGTGGTGGATGCGCCCATTTTGTTAACCTTTTGCGCGGACTTCAATCGAATGAGAAAATGGCTGGCGCTCCACGACGCACCCGTGCATTTTGATAATTTCATGAGCTTCATGATCGGAGCCATTGATGCCACTTTGGCCGCACAGAACTGCGCGCTGGCCGCAGAGAATGCGGGGCTGGGCATTTGTTACATGGGCTCCACGCTGGCCAACTGCGATCAGATCGGCGAGCTGCTGAACCTGCCGCCCAATGTCGTTCCCATTGTCGGGTATTCCTTGGGCTATCCCGCAGAAAACCCCGCCCCGCGCGACCGGCTGCTGAAGCAGGGACTTGTCCATTACGAGCAGTACCGCGATTATTCCGACGAAGCCATTCAAGACATCTACAAAGAACGGAACGAGAAGGGCTGGAAACGCTACATGGACGTCCCCCGGCTGAAAGAAATGACCGAACAATTGGGCTTAAAAAATCTGGCTCAAATCTATACGATTGCCAAATATACGAAGGAATCGCACCTCGACTACTCGCAAACCGTGCTGAATTACTTGGAGAAGCAGAATTTTATGAGGAATGATGGGGTGGAATGAAGAAAAGATATAAGAATATCGGATGTTCCTGATTTTCGAAATAGCAAAGCCTCCTCCGTAACTATACGCGGAAGGAGGCTTTTTGCTGTAAGCTTCGTCGGTTATCCCGGAGAACGATCCATTTCTAGACCCGGCAATCCTTTCGTTTGGTAGGCTTTCCAATAAAAACAGCTAAGGGGTTTGAAAAAAAATCAAATCATGTTAAAATGTGGATTGCATACAGGTATATTTTGGGGTTGGTTTTTTAGCTGGCTGGTTTGTTCGGCTGATTAAGAAGTAACATAGAAGAAAAGGTTGCATACGTGCAGCCTTTTTCCTCATTTCCCATAGAAGGAGTGTATAAATGTTTTCTCATGTGCATTTCCATCGCACGAACCGACTATTCGTGGTTCTTTTGTGCCTTATGGTTTGTGTAGGCTGCAATACAGCAACAGATAAGTCCTCAACAAATATTATCAGTTATGATCAATTTACTGCCTTGCATAAAGAGTTTAGGATGAGCTTTACATCAAAGAATTTTGTCAAGATTTCACCGGATTATGACGTTGTTGTCACGAAATCGCTGCCCATAAATGCTTTTGATAACCGCAAAATCGACACCATGGATGGAAGCATTGAGAGCCCTACAAACTCGGAAATATACTATTATAACAAAGATGAGGGAATAATCGTTCAGGTCACTCTTATTTATGAACCTGCCATGAAGGAAACGAAATTCATATGGATCAATTCTATATCCGAATCGGACAAGGAAAATATTCAAGAAACCTATCAAAGTATCGGGAGACCCATGCAAAAAAGCCTTCTGTTTGCTTCAAAAGGCTGCTTAGTTAATTTAACCTTCATGAAAGAAGAAAACAGTAAAATTTCAAACTCTGCTGAGGATTTTAACCGTTCCCTCCTTTCCTTTTACCGAGATTTTGAAGTTGAATTTTTACGGCTTCAACAACAAAATATCCCGGAATAAAGGATAGATGGAGAGAGACTCCATCATCCATATCCCTCCGACCAGTATAGCGCGCCGAGCATAGAAGCGTTAACGCCTGTTGATTGTGGAATCAACCGTCAGCGGCTCTTTCAGAATCCGAAGACGCCCGCGAATGATGCGTTGGAGTAAGGAATAAATATAAGATTTCGAAACGGCTCCTGTCCTTCAGGGGCTTCTTTTGTAGTCTCCTCTTAAATATTTCCATTAATAAGACAATTCCTTTAAATAAAAATATTTTCTACGTTATTACAACAAATTCCTGTTAAAATATTCTTGTTAGGGGGCTTGAACGATGAATGAGGAGATCGTAAAGAAGGTTCTTGCCTTTCGGCAACAACGGAATTGGGAGCAGTTCCATAACCCAAAGGATTTGGCTATCTCGTTAAGCCTAGAGGCGTCGGAGCTCCTGGAGAATTTTCAATGGAAAACGTCAGACGAAGCCTTGCAATTGAAAAAAGATGAGATTGCAGACGAACTGGCGGATGTATTGATTTATTCGATCTATTTGGCGGAAAGTCTGGGCTTGAGCCTGGAAGAACTGATCCAAAACAAGCTGCAAAAGAACGAAGCCAAATATCCGATAGAAAAGGCATTTGGGAAAAAGGACAAGTACACTGACTTGTAGAGGTGCAACCTGTGATTATATACAGCAGCAGCGCGCTTGAGTTTCGAGAGAAAGTGGATACGAATCTGCTGACGCTATCGATCGAAGAGGCCTTCATCAAAAAGATGGGCATGCGTCCGAGCCGTGGCGAAATTCGGGCATGGAACAATTCCATGCAGTTTATGGAGCGCGTCATCCGCAATTCGAGAATAGCAGATGATTGCGGCATTATGATTGAATACAACATTCCGGCAACGAGTAAGCGAGTGGATTTTATCGTAACCGGCCAAGATGAGGCTGGCCATAATAATTTCATTATTGTAGAGCTTAAACAGTGGGATTCCGCCAAAGCCACAGACCGTGAGGATGTGGTGCTTGCTTGTGTGGGCGGAAGAGAAAGAGAAATGACCCACCCCTCCTATCAGGCATGGTCTTATCGGCAGCACTTGGAGGACATGAACGAAGCCATCCAGAATCATAACCTTCGCAGTTATTCTTGCGCCTACCTCCACAATTATAGGACTCCACGGCCAGATCCGCTCCAGAGCCGGCAGTATCAACCCATTATCCAAAAAGCACCTTTGTTTCTGTCGGAAGACACAATCAAGCTTCAAGAATTTATCCACCAGCATACCGGAAAAGGAAAGGGAATCAACCTGCTCTATTTAATCGAGAACGGGAAAATTCGCCCTTCCAAAAAGCTGATCGAGCATATTGACGGTCTTTTTAAGGGTAATTCCGACTTCATCCTGCTTGATGAACAGAAAATTGCCTACGAATCGATTCTAAGCGAAGCAAAGGAGATCACGAAGAAAAAGACCATAATCGTCAAAGGCGGTCCGGGAACCGGAAAGTCTGTCATCTCGATGAATGCACTAGGTGGTCTTTTAAAGCAAAAGCTGAACGTAAAGTTTGTCGCCCCCAACGCTCAATTCCGGGTAGCAATGGTGGAGACGTTGGTCAAACAGGCCAAGAACAAGTCAAGAGCGAGAGGATTATTCGCTGGTTCGGGCCAATTTTACAATTCGCCGCCCGATTTTTTTGACGTCTTGATCGTTGATGAAGCCCATCGGCTCAAAGGGAAGGGCGCGTACATGTACCAAGGAGTGAATCAAATCGAGGACATTATCAAATCCTCCAAAGTGAATGTTTTCTTTATTGATGATAACCAGCGGATTCGCCCCGATGACATTGGGACCGTTGAAGAAATCAAGCGGATCGCGGAGTTGAATCATTCCGAGGTTTTTGAGTACACCTTATCCGCCCAATTCAGGTGTTCGGGAGCTGAAGGATTTCTGAATTGGATCGATCATATCCTTCAAATTCGAGAGACCGGCAATTTTGACGGATGGGATCAAGATACCTTTCAGTTTCTACTGCTGGACAGCCCTAACGATGTTTATGAAAAGATTAAAGAGAAAGTCGAAGAGGGCTACAAAGCCCGAATGCTGGCAGGGTACGCCTGGAAATGGACGGATGCCAAAGACGGCAATCCAAATGGAGAAATCGAGGATGTCGAGATTCCCGAACATAACTTTAAAATGCCCTGGAACGGACGTGCGCTCTCCACTTGGGCAATCGACGATAGAGGGATTGAACAAATTGGCTGCGTCCACACCTCGCAAGGGTTGGAGTTCGATTATGTCGGGGTCATCATCGGGAACGACCTGAAATATGATCCACAATCGATGCGCGTTTACTCTGACTTTGAGGAGTACAAGGACAAGCAAGGGAAAAAGGGGCTTAGGAACGATAATGAACAACTGACCAAGCTCATCAAAAACATCTACAAAGTGCTGATCTCTAGAGGGATGAAGGGGTGCTTCCTCTATTGCCGCAATACGGAGTTGCGGAACTATATTATTGGGCAGTTGGGGAGGGTTATATTATGCGAGGCAATTGGGATGAAGTAGCCGTGAGGTGAACAGATGCGTTCTAAGTGGGAAGTATTAATCTCCTAACTTTTATGGTTTGAAGGCCCAGCGCTTTTTAAGTGGATAAAGAAGTTGCAGGTTTCTATTTCCCGGCCTCCAGACACCTTTAGTTGTTTAGTTTCATGCTTAGTTAATTGCTCGCTGCTCGTTTCCATATTAGTTCATTAAAGAACAAATTATCGTCCATGTATCTTCTCAACGATTTGAGTAATAATAGTGTTTCATAATTAGGTTCTATATAGGTCAAAAAATATAATTCTGTTTGTCGAACCTTCTGGCTATTGGTACAATATACTTATAATTCAACGATTGGGTGATATTGATGGCGAAAAAAAGTGAAAATATTCTCAATACGCCGGATGTTGATATTTTAGTACGAGCCGTCGAAGAAGCTACAAGAGCGACTGCTATGAATACTACAAGGTTTATAGAACCAGCCGCAGGAACGTTGAGTAGAGCAATGTCTAGAAGAAACCATATTATATTTGGTCGAAGAGGTTCTGGAAAAACAAGTCTTTTACTTAAGGCCAAAAGAGACCTTTCTTTAAAAAGGACGCCTGTAGCCTTTGTGGATATGGAACAGTTCAAAAGTCACAGCTACCCTGATGTCCTAATTAGTGTCTTAATAGCAACACTTCAATCATTTAGAAGCTGGGTAGAGGAAGTGGGTTTGAGCTCGGGTAGTAAAGTTAGTTGGTGGAAAAGGGTCTTTGGAGCCCAGCCTGAACGTTCACCTCTCAACAAAGTAAAAAGTAACCAACTAATTGAAAAGCTAGACAGTCATATTGAAAAGTTAAATTCAAATTTGCATGCCGAAGATCAAGCTAGTCTCAATTATAAATGGTCTACAGGGCATGCTCAGGAAATGTCCGAAGGTGAAAATGCCGGAATAGATCTGAAGAACGTAAAAGTCGGCATGAATTCATCTAATGTTTTAAAAGATAGTAGTAGCATGGAAATTACTGAAGCTTCAAAAAGATCGAAAGTAGATTATCTCCACAGACATATGATAGACTTTCGCTCTCTCTTTAAGGAAATAGCTGAGTTAGCCGGTACAGATGCTTTTTTGATGCTTGATGACATGTATCATATAAGAAAGGCAGATCAAGCGAACGTTCTGGATTATTTTCATCGAGTCACAAAAGGTAATCAAGTCTGGCTAAAGGTTGGGACAATTCGACATCGGACCGATTGGTATCTTCATAGCGACCCTCCAAAGGGGTTAAAGTTGGGTGATGACGCTGAAGAAATTGACTTAGATTTAACATTGGAAAAGTTTTCAATGGCGAGAACCTTCTTATCTAATGTACTTAGGGGAATTGCGGAAGAGGCAGAAACTCAGGACCCTCGGAAAATTATGGCTGATACTGCTATGGATCGTCTAGTTCTTGCGAGCGGGGGAGTTGCGCGTGATTTCTTAACTATCTTTAGAAGATCTGTTGAAGTTGCTCGTGAAAGAAATGGGGGCCCCCGTGGACCTAAGATTGGGGCTGAAGATGTAAATCGAGCTGCTGGAGAGCATGACTCATCCAAAAGAGAAGAGCTAAAGAGAGATACAAATGAAGAAAGAGAGCGGTTAGAAAAGCTGTTTGAAGCAGTAAGAGATTTTTGTTTTACATCACGTTCAAATTGCTTTTTGGTGGAAAGGGATTGGAGCGAGGATGAGGCAAAGGACATTGAGGAATTAGTGGACTTACGCCTAATTCATCGAATAAACCCGAGAGTTACTGTACGGGATAGGGCCGGTAGACTGTATATTGCTTATATGCTTGATCTAAGTCAATATACTGGCGACCGGAAACGTAGAGGACTTAATATGATCTCTTTCTGGGCTAGTGATGGGGCTGAACAATTGCGTAAAGCGAGCCTTATCTATGCGGAAAAGGTGTTTCATAAAGAGAAAGTTAAAAAAGGCGTCTAAGGTTTTTACTTTATGTAGTCTCGTTCACCTATTACGTAGTTAGGAGAAACTAATGCTGACCGGATACACCCCATAACAGTATATATCGAAAGTTGACAAGAGTAAGGCCTACAGTTACCTAAAGCAGAAATAAATCACGTACGAATGTAATCTTGTGAAAAGGCACCAAATCGGTGCCTTTTTATTGTGTATTAATGAGGAATATTACCCTTAATTTATTTATTACGTGTATTCCATTCCAACGCAGCCTTCAAAACAGACAGCGCCTTGCTATGCTCCTCTGTGGGTCTGGCTAATAACAAGTCCACGATCTCCCCTAAAGCGTCGGTCCGCTCGGCAGGGTCGATCTGCCGAAACAACTCCTCTAATGAGATGGACAAACCCTCCGCAATTTTCTTGAGAGTATAAACGGATATACTTTTTTCGCCTCGTTCGATTTGGCCGATGTAATTGGAATTCAGGTTGGCCGACTCGCCTAATTTCTCCTGAGACAATCCCTTTTCCGTGCGAAGCACCCGGATGGTTTCTCCCACTATTTTAATGAACGCTTTTGCAGCTTCTTGATCGCTCTTTGCTTTGTGCACCACGAGTTCTCACCTCATGCTAAGCGTAAAAGAGAATTATCTGCCAGTTCCAACTACCAAGAATACGATTTAAGCGTTATAATAGTATTTATAAATACGATTTATCATTTATTTATGTATTAGTAGATACGGAATGCCAGGGTGGGTGATGAAAGGCCGTAAATGGGACAGCAATTCTTTAGAGTGACATGAGCTCTCAGCTTCAAAAATTGCTTGGCGAATGGCACTATTATGAACCTCACCGAGAAGACGTATACAAAACGAAAGCTTCAACAAAACCCTGAATCACAAGGAGGAAACCCATGACGCGCACCTGGGACGTGTACGAAAAGCTGGTCGATGAGGAAGAGGAGTTGTTGGGGAAGATCAAGTTCTGCGAAGGCTGTCAGTGGGCGGTTTTGGCGTATGTCAGTCAGCATGCGGAGATGGGGAAGGCCATCGGGGAAGAGATTCTGTCGAACGTCCATCTGATTGAGCAGGACCTGCGGACGGAGCTGCTGCACCTGCGGTTGGAGAAGGGGGTGCTGGCGGAGCGGATGAAGAAGGAAGACCGTCCTTCGGCGGAAGCGGGCGAGGCCGACGAAGAGACGACGTTGTGTTAAGCCGTCAACTCATTAATCGAGAAAGGTTAGAGGCTTCCGCCTTCTGAAGTGTGTTGGGCTGTCGCGTTTTCCTGATGCCACCGCGTTCCTCCTGGCCGATTAGGCTTTCCCGGCCCGTTATGTTACAATACCCTCTGGACGGCTGCGGCCGTCTATCTTTTATGCAAAGGGTTGGGTGAGGGGCTATATGAAAAGCGGGTATTCGATTGGTCCACCGGAAAAAAACGATACCGACGCAAGCAAAGGACAACATGCCGCCTAAAGAGGCAGCGGGTCTTGCCGTCAAGGGGTGGCGGGGGGAGCTGTTGGCGGGGACGGTTTCCTTTTTTGCGATTGTTTATATTATCATTGTGAACTCGGCGATCCTGGCGGATGCCGGGATTCCCCAGAGCGCCGGGATCGTGGCGACGGTGCTCGCGTCGGCGGCAGGCTGCTTCGTGATGGGGCTGTGGGGCAAAGCGCCCCTGATTCTCGCGCCGGGGATGGGCATCAACGCCATGTTCGCGTATTCGCTCGTGCAGGGCATGGGCATGACCTGGCAACAGGCGCTGGCTGTGGTGGTTTTGGCCGGGGGGTGTTTTTTTGCCCTGAGCCTCACCACGTTCATCGAAAAGCTGCGCGCGGCCATTCCCGTTTCCTTGCAGGAAGCCATTTCGGTCGGCATCGGGCTCATGCTGGTGCTGATCGGCTTGCACAAAGGCGGCGTGATCGCGCCGAACGAAGCGTCGGTCATCGCCGTGCAGTCGTTTGCCGATCCGGGCGTGCTGGCGACGCTCGCCACCTTGGCGCTCACGTGCATCCTGTACCTGCGCAAGGTGCCGGGCAACCTGCTGCTGGCGATCCTCGGCGGGACGGCGATTGCTTACCTGTTCGGCGTTGCGCCTTCCGGCGCGGCGAACATCGGAGGAGAAGGCTCCTCCTGGGCGGCTTATGGCGAGGTGTTCGGACACTTCACGTTCGCCGGGGTACCGGTGACAACGATGGCGGTTGCGGTTTTTTCGCTGACCCTCGTCCTTGTGTTCGAGAGCGTCGGGCTGATCAACGCCCAGTTGAACATGAGCGGGCGGCCGGAGCGCTTCCGGCGTTCCGTTCAGGCGACCTCGTTCACGGTGCTGCTGAGCGGGATTTTCGGGACGAGCCCCACGGTGTCCACCGTGGAGGCAGCCGCCGGCATTTCGGCGGGAGGCCGGACCGGGCTTACGTCGATCTTTACCGGAGCGCTGTTCCTCCTGTCGCTTGTGGCGATGCCGGTCATTTCGCTTGTGCCGGATCAGGCGGTCGCGCCGATCCTGATTTTTATCGGCGGCTTGATGATGCCGGCCGTCCGGCACATTTCCTTTGAGCGGCTGGAGGAAGGGCTGCCGGCCTTTTTCGTCCTTGCCTTCATCCCGCTGCTGAACAGCATCGTGGACGGCATCGCCGTCGGCTTTATCAGCTACGCGCTGTTCCATCTGGCGATGGGCAAAGGCCGCGAGGTGAAGCCGCTGTTCTACTTCATCACGCTGCTGTTTGTCGCGTATTTTGCGCTGCAGGCGCTGTAAGCCGCGAACGTTAGCCAAGCCCGCCCGGGACCGTCGAGGTTCGGGCGGGTTTTGCTTTTTTGGGCGCTCCCTCCCCGGGTTAAATCTGCTTTTGGTTCCACTGGAGGAGCGTACGGTTCCTTTTTCGAAAAGTTGGAGCGGTTTGGGAGCCCCGGAAAGGTTATGATAGAGACAGGTTAGGCAAACTAAAGGAATGGGACCGAATCATTCACAGAGAGCGGGAAAAGTAGAGATGAAAGCGACGAACAAGCAGCGTTACCGTTACAGTGAAGCCCCTATTTGGGAGCTTCAGCGGAGGTATTATGAAGAAGAGGGCTTGAAGGCGTGGAACAACGACCAGGTTCCGCAATACATCACGAGCAATCCCATGATTGCGGCGGCCTATGCGGAGATGATCTTCGGGTTTCTTCAGGATCGGGCGAATCAGGGGGAGGTTTCAGAGCCCGTTCAAATTGTAGAGTTAGGCGCGGGGGCGGGCCGTTTTGCTTTTCATGTGCTGCACGAGTTGAGTCAGTTGATCGAATATGCGGGGCTCGCGCTGCCTCCGTTTCGCTATATCATGACCGATCTGGCGATGACCAATGTGTTGGCTTGGCGGGAGCATCCGGCCCTTCAGCCTTTTGTGGCGAAGGGAATGCTTGATTTTGCGCGGTTTGATGCGGTGGAGGACACGGTTTTGCAGTTGACGGTGTCCGGAGCGGCCATTGGGGAAGGAGAGTTGAAGCAGCCTTTGGTCGTTGTGGGGAACTACTTCTTTGACAGCATTCCGCAAGAGCTTCTCTATGTGGGAGAAGGCCAAATATATGAGACCGATGTGTTCGTGGACTACCCGGAGCGCCGGGACTCGCTGAAGCCCTCCGAGCTGCTGGGTCAACTTACTTTGCACTATGAGCATCGGCGGGCGCCGGAGTACGAGCAGGAAACGTATCCTTACCGGGATGTCATCGCCGTTTATCAGGAGCATTTGGAAGACTCGCACATTTTGTTTCCCGCCGCCGCGTTAAGCTGTTTGGACCGGTTGAACCGGCTTTCCGGGGCGGGCCTTCTCTTGCTGACCGCGGACAAAGGCGATCACTTGCTGGAGGACTTCAAGTTCGCGGAGCCGCCGGAGCTGATCCTGCACGGGAGCTTTTCGGTAACGACGAACTACCATGCGATTCAGCACGTTTTGCAGCAGAGGGGGGCGCTCGCGTTATTTCCTCCGCATCATTACAAAAATATCAATGTGGGGTGTATCCTCCACACAAATGCGCCGATGGCCTGCACCCAAACCCGATTGGCTTACCGCCGGTTTGTGGGGCGCTTTGGCCCGGACGAGTTTTTCAGCTTGAAGGAATGGGTGGACCGCAATCTGGACAGCATGGAGCTCCAGCAAATCTTGAGCTTTTGGCGGTTGGGCGGCTATGACGCGGAATTTTTCATTCAGAGCGCGAAGCGGATCTCCAATCTGTTGCCGGAGGCCACGGATGAGGAACGGAACGATATTTTGCATGGGATTCAGCTGATGTGGTCGTCGTACTACGTCATGGAGCAGCGGTATGACCTCGCGCTTGACGCCGGCTTGATCCTGTTTGAGATGGACCTGTACGAGGAGTCCAAACGGTTTCTGGAACGGTCGGTGGAGGAGGACCAGGAGGAGATTGTCTCCACCGTATATTATTGTTTGGCCATTTGCTGCTTCGAGCTGGATTTGGAGGCGGAGGCGCTGCACTACATGCGGGAATTGCTGAAGCTGGAACCGGATCATGAGGAAGCCTTGGCGCTGCTGCAAAGGTTTGAGTCGGTGTAGGGGATTGAAAAGGCAGGGGGATGTTGGGGGCGGACATGCCACTATCCCCCGGCAAAGAGGCGCCTAAAACAAAAGTTGCTCCCCTTCAGGCTGGCGTTTACTCTTCTATGGAACGTTCACGGGTTAGGTAGTGTTGAAGAGGCTTTAAATAAGGATTCGATGGCGTTTTTCATTGCGGAGTCTATCTTATAGTACTTCCCTTGGATGGAGTAATCGGAAAATGTGAACTTCATCTCGTTTCCTTCATAGAGATAAATCATGTACTTGTCTCCCCCGTTTCTTTCTATTTGGGAGAATTGCAGATGAAACGGTCTATCCTTCACCTTGCTCAGCCATTCTTCAATTTTTTTCGGGTCTTTTGTGACGCGCAAATCCAACCTGTTTCGAATTTCAATTCGGTCGATTTGGTTAATGGCGCCCGGGTATAGCTGGGAAAGAGGAGGGAGTGTGCGGTTGAACCGCTGGTAAACGGTTATTCCGCTTGTGAGCAGGACAAGGCAGGCGATCAGAATGAATAAAGGTCGTTTTTTCAACTCGTGGGTCCTCCATATTATAAAAAGTAATAAGATTGGACTATTTGTTTAAGAGAAAAACGGAAAATGCTTTAAAGACTCCTTATGTAAAAGATAGATAGAGAACGTTTCTCTATCTATCTCACTTCAATTTATTGTGGTTTAAATGTCACATGACTCATCCTTGAATAATTGCTCCCGTAAGAAAGGTAAACATCGGAATTATTATCCCAGTTATCATGAATTATCAAGTACTGATGGCCTAAGGAAGATCCATTGCTCTGTTTAAATTCTTTGTAGCCTACGCCAACTACGGCATGATCTCCATACCTTGTTTGATCTTGAATTAATAGTTCCACCGGACCAATATTCATCATGTCCTCTTTTAATGCGGTGTATGTTGAAGTCAGTCTGTAGTTTACTTGGGGGCTATTATACCCATGGTATTTGGCATGAGTAATTAATCCAGGGCCCACATTAACACTAGGGGTTGAACCTTGCCCCCCAACATTCGTTGTTCCCATGGCCTGCCTTAATTCAAGTATTATCTGATCCCTCGATAATGTGCTCCCCGTAGCGCTCTTTATTAAACTGTCATATCTTTTTATGTTAGCCCAATAAACTACAATGGATGATGCAGCGGTTGGCGAGCAGCCTGAAGCACCTGACCATAGATTACTAGTATGCTGGACTTCATAATCAACACCACTTATATAACCAGTACTTGCCGTACCTGTTTCAAAACTCAAGTCATCTGTAACACCATCGCTTGGTGAACCAATATCAAACGTAATAATTTTATTCCAATCCTCAATCACCGATTTTATATTATTTTCTGTAACAGATTGAGTAATTTCACTTTTATTTAACTGGATGATTTCTCCCATAGTGTTAAGTATTTTGACCTGACTCTTATCTTCTTCAACAAGTAAGCCAAAGTGCAAGGGGGAAAGTTTTATGATTTTCAGGGAAGCCTTTTGCAAAGACTTATCTTCCACACTTTCTTTCAGCTTTTTTATTGTTGTGTCGTCAAGCACCGACTTCTCCTAGCCATAACTTAGTATAGGCATCTCAGATTTATTTGCAGAAACTTCAACAAAACCTTTCTTTAGACTACCTATACTTAAGTTAACAACGTAACTTTTCAAAGAGCCATCCATATTAAAGGTTTCAATTGCGTTATCGACCTTTACCCTGCTACCTCTCCATTTTGAATCTTCGTCGTACTTCATGTCCATTAAAATGTGATACAAAGCAGCTTTCTGAGCTAGTTCAGGAGTGACTAAATTATTCTCAGCATGAGCAAGTGGTGGTAAAAGAGTAATAAAAATAATAAAGCTAAAAACTATAGACATTGCTTTTTTAAACATAGTATCCTTCTTCCTTTTTATTATGTTAAACAAAAAATAGCAATTATTGCATCCCCATTATTACAAATCTTACAAATAATACTTTATATCCCTTGTTTTTACTTAAGCTGTAATGTTAATCACATTATTTTAAATCATTTCCATATTATCTATCTTTTTGGTGGCGGATAGTTTTTCAAGTAATCAAGAAACAACAAAAAAATCCCCCCCTCCCTGAACCATCCCCCCGTAATCGACACTATGAAGAAGAAAGGCAGGTGAAGCACGGATGCTGGACATGTTGGCGATGACCATTCAACGGGACTACTTGGAGAAGCTCTACTATTATGCGCTGAAAAAGACGGGCAGCAAGCACGAAGCGGAGGATTTGGCGCAGGACATTGCCTCGCAGGCGCTGCTCAGCCTCGCGAACGGAAGCCGCCCGGACGACCTGGGCCGGTGGATCTGGACGATTGCCCGAAACCGCTATGCGCATTGGGCGAAAGCGAAGAAGCGCCGCAGCGGGACGGTCTTCGGCGATGCGGCGATGGCCGTTTTGCCGGACGGGCAGGCGACTGCGGAAGAGCAGCTTTTGCTCCGCGAGAACCTTGTCTTGCTGCGGCGCGAGTTATCGCTTTTGGCCTCCGGCTACCGTGACATCATCGTGCCTTATTACTTTGAAGGGGAACGTCTTTCGGACATTGCAGCGAGGCTGGGCCTGCCGGAAGGAACGGTCAAGCGCAAGCTTCACGAATGCCGGAAGAACATACGGGAGGGACTCGAAATGGCAAGGGAAGTCGGGACACGAAGCTTTAAGGCGGAGAACGTCAGTTTTGGCAAAAGCGGTTCGGACGGAAAGGACGGATCGCCTTGGAAGCTTATTGAGCGGCTCATTCCGAAAAATATTCTGCTGGCCGCCTACCGGAATCCGCTGAGCTTGGAGGAGCTTTGCCTGGAGCTCGGCATTTCGATGCCGTACATGGAGGACGAGGTCAAGCTGCTCACGGACGGGACGCTGCTAAAGGAAGTGAAGAAGGGCCGTTTCGAAACGGATTTTATTATTGTGGACCGGCAAATGCAGGGGGAGATTTTCCATCGGGCGGAAGAGACCGCCGCGAGCTTCGCCCCGCTGTTGATGAACCTGCTGGACGCCGCGCTGCTGGAGCTGGAAAAGGGGCTGGGGAGGAAGTGGGACCGCAGCTTTCTGCTCTGGACGCTTATCCCGATGGCGGTGGATGCTTTGGCGCGGGCAGTCATGCGCGCAAACGGCGTGCCGGACGCGTATACGAAGCGGCCGCACGACGGCCGGTGGGACCTTGTCGGCTATGAAGCATATGACGCCCCGTACAGCATCCTGCAAGGATGCAACGGAACAGGGAACGAACGGGACGTGATGTACTTCTACAAGATCGGCATGCATGACCTGTGGGAGCGGGCCGGTGAACTGTCGGCCTACCAGGTCGATGTTCTCGCATCCGTGATTCGGGCGAACCGGAAGCGGTCCGAGCTTGGCCCCGTCGAGCAGGACGTGATGCGCCAGCTTGCGGCTCGCGGCTTTGTCGAGCTACAGGGGGATGCTTTTGTGCCGAGCTTTCCCGTGTTCCGAAAAGAACGGTTCCCCGAGGTTCGCCACCTTGAGAACCACCCGCTTTACATCCAGTTGAAAGAGGCGATGGACGCCTTGTACCAGGCGGTTTATGCGGTGATCGGGCGCGATGTGCCGGCCCGGCTGACCGAGCAGCTCAAGTTTGTATCCGGCGAGTTCCTGTACGGCCTGCGCATGATGAGTCAGCGGTACGCCCTGGAACAAGGGCACATCCAGCTGCCGGAGGAACCGCAGAAAAGCACGATTGCCATGTATCTGCTGCTCGGCTAGAGCAATAAGCCGTCAACCTGCCCCCCGTTCATCCCGGAAGCAAGCAAGAGAACGATCACCAAGGCTGCCCCAACGATGGGGCGGCCTTTTTATGGTCGGTTTTTGCCGCCGGTCGGTTCACCTCGAAGAGATTTATTGGTTTTATTAAAAAAATCCCAGAATAATGCCCCCCAGAATGGTATAGTTCAGAAATAAGCTGTGAAATCAATAACTTTCCAATTCGGATTAATGAGGTGAAAGGATGTAAAGGACGCTGATTTTCCTTCCGATCATTTGAACAACTAAAGGAGATGACATTCGGTGGACTTGACGTGGAACCTTGAAAGTATTTATCCTTCCTTTTCCTCCGCTAAATTCAAAAGAGACCTGGAACTTCTTCAATATAAACGGGAGCGCTTGGATGAATGGTCAGTGCCGGGACCGGAAGAACCGGTCGTGCAGGCAATGGAGTCATTCTTGCAGCGGTATAACGAGTATAAGGCTCCGTATGCTTGCCTTTCCAGCTATGCCGAATTGGTTCTGGCCGCTGACGGCGATCATAGGGAAGCGATGGCCCTTCTGGACGAAATCGAAGAGAAGGACGCAACCGCTACAAAGGCTGTCATAAAGTTCAATCAGTGGCTCATGACAATAGACGGCCTGGAGAGCTTTATCGGCGCCTCGGAGTACCTGAAGGAGCATGCGTTCTTTTTGCAGCAGCTTCAGGCCCAAATGAAACATAGTTTGCAGGAAGAGCTGGAAGCGGTCATTTCCAAAATGCAAACGACCGGCTCCAAGGCTTGGGAACGCTTGTATCGGAAAAGCATTTCAACCTTAGGCGGAGATTTCATTTTGGAGGATGACCGTCAGCGTCTGTCCATTGGCGAGCTGCGCCAGATGGCTTACGACCGGAGCGGCTCTGTTCGGAAAGCGGCCTATGAGGGAGAGCGGCAAGCGTACAAAAGCATCGCGGAGCAAAGCGCTGCCTGCCTCAATGGGATTAGCGGAGAGGCTCTTACGGTATATCGTCTGAAAGGATATTCTTCCCCGCTGGACAAGGTTTTGGCGGCTTCGAGAATGGAGCGCAGCACGCTGGACGCCATGATGGAATCCATTCGGGTCCAATTGCCGCTGTTCCATCGGTATTTCCGCATGAAGGCGAAAGCTCTGGGTCACGCCTCAAGCTTGCCTTTTTATGATGCATTTGCGCCGTTAGGAGGGGGAGACGCAAAGGTATCGTATGAAGAGGCAAAAGAGATCATTATCGCAGGCTTCCATACGTTCAGCCCGGAGCTCGGCGACTTTGCCTTAAAAGTCTTCGACCAGCGCTGGATCGATGCCGAACCAAGGCCCGAAAAAGGAAATTACGGCTTGTGTGTCGATATCCTTCCCATTCGGGAGAGCCGAATTATGGTCCATTTTACTGGAAGCTATTTGGATATCGGCATTCTGGCGCATGAAATCGGACATGCGTATCACAGCTCCTGCCTGGCAAATGAGACCATACTCAATACGGATTACCCGATTCCGATCGCGGAGACGGCTTCGATCTTTTGCGAGACCTTGATTAACCATTACCTGTTAACGATTTCCCCGGCTTCCGAACGAGTATCCATTTTGGAAAAAAGCCTTGCCGATGCCGCTTACTACCTTGTAGATTTCTACGCGAGGTATCTTTTTGAGTGCCGGTTATATGCCCGAAGAGCTTCGGGTGCGCTTCCTGTGGAGGAACTGAATGAACTGATGCTCCCCTGCATGAAGGAGGCGTACGGGGATAGCATTGATCCGGCGACCTTCCATCCCTACCTGTGGATGAGCAAAGTCGGTTATTTTGTAGCGGGCAATGAGTTTCTGAATTTTCCTTATTCCTTTGGTCTTTTGTTCTCGAAGGGCCTGTTTGCGCAGTATAAGAAGCGGGGAGAAGACTTTGCAGGCCGGTATCGTTCTTTCCTGGCCGCAACCAGTAAAAATAACATCGTGGACCTGGCTAAATTCATGGACCTTGATGTGAATGCCCCCTCTTTCTGGAGTGAAGCATTGTCCTTGATTGAAAAGGAAGTGGAGGGCTTCTCTTCCGCGCTGGAAGGGGCATCATACTAAGAGGAAAAAAGGGTCCTGCCTGAAGTCGCTCAACCTGACCCCCGGTCATTCGCCGGGTATGACGGTCCATTTGAGCGGCTTCTTTGGCAGCTTTTAGAGGAAGATTAGTTTTCTACGACGATTTTGGTTGCTTGTCCGATCGGCGGCAGGCTTCTGGTCAGCATCGGGCCGTAGAAGCCGAATACCGTGTCGCCTTTTTTCAGCTCGCCGGCGGCGATGGGCTGGTTGTCCTTCGTGCCCAGAATCGGCGTCGTGCTGGAAACGTTCAGAATAATGGTATCAAAGGAGGCATCGTTCAGCTTCTCTCCTTTGATCACAACGCGGGTCGTGCCGTTGGCGGTTGGCGTAACCTCTTCGATCAACCCGGCCGTTCCCAGAGTTTCCTCATGGGGGGCTTGTTCTTTTACCACAATTTTGATCGCAGCCGTCATCGGCGGCAGGCTCATTGTCATGATTTTGCTGTGCTCCACCTCAATGGACATGCCCAGCTGCAGGTCAGCCAAAGTCAGCTTTTGGTTGTCCGAGGAGACGATTTCGGTTTCGTCGGAAATGGTCAGGCGAAGGCCATGACCGAACCCGTTGATTCCGATTTCGGGGTATTTTCCACTGGTGGAAATTCTGGTGATGGAACCTTGCTTGATGGTGTCCACAGAGGCTTCACCGCTGCCTTCTTTTTTGGAGTCGATCGAAATCGTTCCCGTAGGGCCTGCCGTGACTTCAAGCTTCATTACCTTTTCAAAGAAAGACAGGGGAACGTAAGTATTTCCGTTCTTTAGCTCGGGGGCCGCATCAAGCGAAACGGGCGTTGTGTTCAGCTGATACGCCTTTTTGCCGATTTGAAGGGACAGCGATTGCGCATCCTTCACGAGCGCGACGGTTTTCGTGCTGTGGTTCCACGTCAATGTATAGCCAAGAGCGTCGGCCGCAACACGGAGAGGCACCATAACTTCTTTGCTTGCGTCTGCGTACAGCGGAACCTCTGCCGGCGAGAAGCCGTTGCCGTCAATGACAAGAACATGCTTCAATCCCTCGTTGGAATCCTGGGGAACCGAGACGGCGGCCGACGTTTTGACAGGTGCCGCCTGATTCGGTGCAGCGGCCATGACGTTCGCCGCCAAGAGCGTGCCGGTGAGGGCCGCCCCGATGACTTTAAATGGTTTCATGATGTGATCTTACCTCCTGATGGAATGAAGTGGGTGTTCCTATTTCTAAACGCAGGGTTTCGTTAAAAGGTTGCAGCCGGTTTCCCTTTTCCGATCGGATGGGGTGAAAGGCTTCAAGACGTGACATTCCGGCGGGCGCAAAAAATCCTGCGCAGACGCGCAGGATGGATTCGAGAACGGATAAAGATAGAGCGCTGACGCTCCCCTTGGTGGACGGGGGAGGCCGGCGCTCTTTTCTTGTTAATGCGATTGCGTGGCGTTGGCCTTGCCTGCGGTGCCTGCGGGGGCTTTCAGCTCTGCGATCAGCTTGTCGCCTTCCACGTCGAGATTCGGCAGGAGGCGGTCCAGCCCCTTCGGCAGCCACCAGGCTTTGTCGCCGAACAGGGCCATGACGGCCGGAACAAAGGTCATGCGGATGAAGAAGGCGTCGATCAGGATGCCGAACGCAAGGGCGAAGCCGATTTGCTTGATCATGATGTCATGCGTGAAAATGAAGCCCGCAAACACCGAAACCATGATGATGGCGGCGGCGACAACGACGCGGCTGGCCTGGCCGTAGCCGTGGATTACGCTGTCCTTGCCGTGATGCCCGTGCACGTAGGATTCGCGCATGGAGGAGACGAGGAACATCTGGTAGTCCATCGCCAAGCCGTACAGGATGCCGGTGACCATGATGGGAATGAAGCTCAACAGCGGGCCTCCGGTGTCGAAGCCGAACAGCTCGTTGAACCAGCCCCATTGGAAGACGGCGGTGGTCAAGCCGAAGGTCGCAAGGACGCTGAGCAGGAAGCCGAGCGTTGCCTTGATCGGGACCAGAATGGACCGGAAGACGAGAAGAAGAATAATCAGCGAAAGAAGCACGATGATGCCGATGTAGATCGGGAATACGTCCGCCAGCTTTGCCGAAATGTCAATGTTGACGGCGGTGAACCCGGTCACGCCGAGCGTAACGTTATGATTTCGAGCCGGAGCCGAATCGGCCGCGCGAAGCTCGTGTACCAGATCGCGGGTTTCTGTGTCCGTCGGTCCCGTTAGGGGGATCAGGCTCAGGATGGCGATATCCCCGCTTTCGTTTATGCCGAGAGGAGACACAACGGAGACATTCTCCGTCTTCTGGATATCTTGGAGCAGACCGGCCAGCGTTTCCGGCGTGATTTTGTCCCCCGGGGTATTTGGCTCGGCCACGAGGACAAGCGGGCCGTTAAACCCTTCCCCGAAGCCTTTGGAAATGGCATCATAGCTCTGCCGCTGCGCCGTGTCCAGATTCGCGGAAGCGCCGGAGGGCATGCCCAGCTCCATTTCTGCGACGGGTAGGGCGGCTGCGCCCAGCAGGGCGACAACCAGGACGATCACGGGCCAGCGAAGCTTCACGACCCCTTTCGCCCAGCGGTCCGCAAACCCGCGCCGCTGCTCGGCGGAGGCGGCGCGGCCTTTGGCGCGCGCTTTGGCGGAGACGATGCGTTCGCCCACGAGCCCGAGGAGAGCCGGAAGCAGGGTAAGGGCCACAAGCACGCTCAGCAGCACGGTGAACGAGGCGACTAGCGCCATCATGCTCAGGAGCGAAATTCCGATGACGAGCAGCCCGCACAAAGCGATGATGACGGTCAGCCCGGCAAAGAAGACGGCGCTGCCCGCCGTGCCGACCGCCCGGCTGGCGGCTTCCTTGGCGCTCAGCCCCTGGTCGATCATGAGGCGGCGCTGGCGGTTTACGATAAAGAGCGCATAATCGATGCCTACGGCCAGGCCGACCATCAGGGCCAGGACGGGCGTAATGGACGTCATGACGACCGTGTTGGACAGCACGAAGGCGCCGCCGACACCGATGCCGACGCCGAACAGCGCGACGAGAATCGGCAGACCGGCCGCGATCAGCGAGCCAAGCGTCAGAATCAGCACGAGCGCCGCGATCACAAGGCCAAAAATTTCATTGGTGCCGACCGGAATGTCCGGCGTTTTCAAAGAGTCGCTCGGCAGCACGGTGATGCCGGTTCCGTTCTCCGCTTCCTTCACCGTTTCGATGAGCGAATCCAGCGCCCCGTCGGGCAGCGAGGTTTGCTGCACGGTGAACTGGAACTGGAACAGCGCCACGTTGGCGTCCTGGGAGATCAGCACGCCCGGAACGGGCATTCCGTTCACCATGAGCGGCATATACGAAGGCATTCCCGCCTGCGCGGCTTGCGCGCCGGCCGCTTGCGCCGCCGGATCGCCTGCGGCGCTTGCCGGGCCGTCTCCCGCACTCGGCTGGCCTGCCTGGCTATCCGGGGCAGCCTGGGCCCCCGGTGCGGCTTCCGCACTCGGCTGGCCCGCCTGGCTATCCGGGGCAGCCTGGCCCCCGGGAGCGGCTCCTCCCGCGCCTGCGGCGGCAGCCAGTTCGGCCGGGTTGATGACGTAATCAAACTGGTAAACCTTGTTGATCGCTTCGGTCATTCCGGCGATCCGCTCGGGCGTATCCAGCCGCTCTCCCTCGGGGACGGTGAAGACAATGCTGCCTTGCCCGCCGGAAGCTTCGGGAAGCTCTTGCTCCAGCTTGTCGAGCACCTTTTGCGATTCGGTGCCCTCTATTTTCATTTCGGAGCTGACCTTTACTCCATTGATGCCAAGCAGCGCAAGGACAGCCGCAAGAATAACCACCCAGCCGGCAATGAAAAGCCAGGGGCGGGAGTAGGCGCGTTTGCCCAATTTGTACAAAAAGGTAGACATACAGTAGGGTTCTCCTTTGTCTATAGGGTTAAAAACCGTTCCGCAAGTAGCCGAACGTCATATCCAGATACTGGTCGAAGGTTGCGGCGCCGGGCGTGTCGCCGGCGGAATCGCCGGGCAGCAGAACCTGGAGGCTGCCGTCGATAACCGGCATGACCGCTCCGTACACGGCTCCGATCAGCAGGTAGCGGTAGCCCTCCGGGTAACGGTCCGGAAACAGCTGCCGGAGGACCTGGGAGCCTTCCGTCTGGAGGCGGCGGAACAGGCTCAGAATATACGGCTCGAGCGTCGGATGACGCTCGGCCAGCGAGAGCAGCCTGCGCATTCTTCGAAACATCTCCGCCGTAAACTGAGCCTTCATAAGAAGGTACAGCACGTCGAGCGGAGTGGAGCTTTCCGGCAGGGCATCCAGCAGCGATTCCGCTTCGTCGGTACTCTGCGGACGAGCCGCCATCGCCACGGCTTCCTCCTTGCAGGAAAAATGATTCGCAAACGTTCTTCGGGAGTAGCCGGCCCGCTGCACGATATCGTCGACAACAAAGCCGTCCAACCCCCGCTCGAGCGCCAGCTCAAAAGCCGCTTCCGACAAAGCGTGCGCCGTCGCTTCTTTTTTCATGGCCCGCAAGCTTTGCTTCATTCTTCTCCTCCTTCCTTTTCCCGTTTGAAACCGGGTGCCGGCAGAATTGATTCTAGCACTTCGTTGCCCAATGTGCAATAATTCCCGTTGGGCAATGTTGAGGCTCCTGCCATATTGGGCTTGTTCAGAATTTGTTCAGTGGCGCTTGGTATACTTGGGAAAACGTAACAGGAACCGGAGGGATTTCGTTGAAGAGCAAAAAGCGGTTCGCAGGCATCTCCCTTACTTTTTTATTGCTGTTCAGTTTAGCCTCGGGGTTTACCCTGCCTGCAAAAGGGTTCGGGGCTTCACTGAACGGGCTGTATTTTACAACGACTTCTCCAGGTGCACCGGGACCCGGAGACAGTCTGCGGAGCCTGAATTATGAAGGTTCCGATATAGCGACAATTTTGGACAACAACCAGATTATTCAGCCTGACAGTGTGGCCGTTGATCTGGAGAGCAACAGTGCCTTCGTTACGGATCTTTTTACTACAGCATCAGGAATTTACCGGGTCGATTTGGCTACAGGAGCACCAACCAAGATCCTGGCGTCACCTAATGTGACCGTTCAAGGGATCTATGTGGATGGCGTCCATAAAAAAATTTATTTTACAACGGGTGTTACAGGCGAGGCAGTGGCAGGAGATAGCCTGAAAAGCATGAATTACGACGGGACAGGACTAACGACGATTCTAGATGGTAATCAGATTACTCAGCCCGATAATGTAGCCATTGATTTGAAGCATAACGTTGCATTTGTTTCCGACATTTTTACAACCAAATCAGGAATTTTCAAGGTCGACTTAGCTACAGGAACGCCAACAAAGATTTTTTCGTCGTCTCCTAATGCAGCGGTGCAAGGGCTTTATTTGGAGAAAATCAATCAAAAAATCTATTTTACAACGGGTGCCGCAGGCGAGCCAGGGACAGGAGACAGTCTAAAAAGCATTAATTATGACGGTTCGGGAATCACGACGATTTTTGATAGCAATCAGATTTACCAGCCAAGCGGTGTCGTAGTGGATCTGGAGAGTAATACGGCATTTGTGACAGATCTTCATACGGGCAATCCGTCCATTTACCGGGTGGATTTGACGACAGGGGCTCCGACAAAAATTTATGCGTCCGCGTCCCCGGTAAGAGGGATCCATCAAGTCGACAAAACGGCTCCGAGCGCAGGCGGAGAAGGACTCCTTACCAAAGGAACCATTACGGAAACGACGGTGGATTTAAGCTGGACAGCCGCTTCCGATTATTTTACTCAACCCTCCGATTTGAAATATAAAGTCGTTTATTCCGCGGGCAACAACATCGCCACCATTGCGGATGCAGAAACAAACGGGACCGTGAGCCAAGAGTGGACTGCGAATTTAACCAGCCGCACGGTAACAGGGTTAACAGCCGGCACGTCTTATTATTTTGCCGTATTGGTGAAAGATGAGAACGGAAATAAGGCGATCTACTCTCCCGTACAAGCCGTTACGGGTAACGCACCCGTTCCGGCGGTAACCGGCGTGAGCGTAAGCCCCAGCACGGCAAGCATCATGCAGGGCGGCAGCCGGCAGTTGACGGCAACGGTCAGCGTCACGGGCGGAGCCGCCCAGACGGTGACATGGTCCAGCAGCGACGGGAGCAATAAAGTGGCGGTTGACGGCACCGGGAACGTAACGGTTGCGGCAGACGCGGCGACGGGCGCTTACACGATCACGGCTACTTCTACGGTTGACGATACGAAAACGGGCACGGCAACGATTACGGTTACCGCGCCGGAGAACAGCACGATCGACCCGACGACGGCAACGTTTGATAAGAACCCGGGCAACACGTCGGCCGGGCATTACCAGGATGTCACCACGACGTTGACGCTGAAAGGCAATGCGCTCGGCAGCATTGTCAATGGTGCGGCGCCGCTTCGTTTAGAGATCGACTACACGGTGAGCGGTTCGACCGTGACGATCAAGAAGGAGTACCTGGCTGCGCAGCCAGCCGGTACAACGACGCTGACGTTCAACTTCAGCGCGGGCTTGCCGCAGACGCTGACGATTGCGGTCAGCGACACAACGCCGGCCTCGGGGTTAACGGTGACGGCGAGCGATCCGAGCGGCGCAAGCAATGACGGAAAGACAAAGATTGTCTTAGAGGAGACGCTGCAAGAAGGCAAGAAGCTGGTCTATTACAATTTTGAGAATGGCGACGTGGTTGTACCGTTTGTAGGCGCTACGGTGACGGGCTATACGGAGCTGCCGAGCGACGGCCTGATCCCGGCCGCAAACGGCGACAAAATCGGAGTCGCGGAAGTGGATGCGGACGGCAAGGTGGCGCGCTTTGGGGCGACGATAGCTGTCCTGTCGGCCGAGCCGATCCCCGCTGCGCCAAATGTAACGGCGGATGATGAGTCAAATACGATCACGGGCGCGGATGCGACGATGGAGTATTCGACGGACGGCGGCGTAAATTGGACGGCCTACACGCCCGGCAATCCG